>CAJBMR010000440.1 GCA_903954205.1 uncultured bacterium
GCAAGCCTGATGCCGGTCTCCTCGTGGGCAATGGCTTCTCCTACACGGGTGAGACCTGCAGCGCTGCCGACGTGTGTGACGGCGGTGACGGCGGCGTACTTCGCGGTGATGGCGGCGACGGCTACAACGGCGGTGACGGCGGCAACGCCGGCTGGTACGGCGGCGTCGCGGGCGACGGCGGCAACGCCGGACTCCTCGGCGGTAACGGCGGCGACGGTGGCCGAGCCGGACGCTTCGGCAACGGCGGCAATGGCGGCGATGGCGCCCTGGGTGGCGCCGGCGGCAATGGCGGGGCCGGAGGCCTTCTCCGTGGCAACGGTGGCAACGGCGGTGCGGGAGGCAACGGCGGTGCCGGCGGTATCGCTGCCCCTGCGGGCCTCTTGGACCCCGTGGTGAGTGGCGGGAACGGAGGCGCCGGGGGAGGCGGCGGCAATGGCGGTGCGGGCGGTTTGCTGTTCGGTGATGGTGGCGCCGGGGGAGCCGGCGGCAATGGCGGTGCGGGGGAGCACGGCCCCCGAGGGGATGACGCTGTGGACGGTGTCAGCGGCGCGAAGCACGGCGCACCCGGTGGCCGCGGTGGCGACGGGGGAGTCGGTGGCAATGGCGGTGCTTCGCCCGGCGTCGGCGTCGACGGCAATGGCGGCGACGGTGGCCGCGGTGGTGTCGGCGGCAATGGCGGCAACGGCGGTAACGCCGGAGTCGGCGTCGGCGGTAATGGCGGTAATGGCGGCAACGGTGGGGATGCCGGGCTCGGCGGCAGCGGCGCTGTCGCGGGCAACGCCGGCTCGGTAGGCAACGGAGGAGCTGGCGGAACGGCTGGCGGTGGTGCCTCCCGGGGCAACGATGGTGTCGGTGGCAACGCGGGCAATGGGGGCAACGGCGGGGCCGGTTGAGGTCCTTGGGGTGTGCCAGCCTGACCGAGTTCGATAGGCCCTAGCCTGGCGCTCGTGAGCACAGCGGAGTCAGTGATGTCCGCGGCATCTCGGCGGACTCTGCTTGGCATCTGTCTGGTCGTCGGCGGATCGTTCACCGTCCTGGCGTCCTTCAACTACGTGCTCACGCCCATGCTGACCGACCTGGACCTGAGTCAGTCGCAAGCGAGCCTCGCCCTCTCCATACCCCCCATCGCCTCGCTGCTCGTTGTGTTCTTGGCAGGGGGCCTCGGCGATCGACGCGGCCACCGCACCGTGATGCTGTGGATGTCGGTGGCCTTCATTGTGGGCTCGCTCATCGTCTCCATCGCCCAGGGCCTGCTCGCCGTCGTCATCGGACTGCTGATCGAGGGCATCGCCGCGACCGCGATCCAGATCATCGGCATCGGCCTGCTCTCCGATCGCTTCTCCGAGCCCCGCGCACGTGCAGCAGCCTTCGGCACCTTCGGGATGGTGTCGCCCTTCGTCTGGCTGTGCCTACCCGTCCTCACCGGGTGGATCGTCGGCGAGGCTTCCTGGCGCTGGGTGCCCCTGATGTGGGCGACGATCGGGGCCGTCATGCTCGTCGCCACGTTGGCGCTGCTCCCGCGCCCCACGTCGACGCGTCCCGTGGGGGAGGTCGCCACTCCCATCCTCGCCGGTGCGACGGTGGCCGCAGCCGTCCAGTGGCTCAATCGCGTCGGCGACGAGGGGCTCCTCGCGCCGATCTCGCTGGCGAGCCTGGTGGCGACGCTCGCCCTTGGGGTGATCTGCACCGTCCTTGTCCGACGCTTGCCTTCGCCGGCGTTCTCTCTCGCACCGCTGCGCGTGGGACGCGCTCGATCGCTGCTCGCGGTCGTGGTGATCATCCCGCTTATCAACACCGTCTTCCTCATGACCATGGCCTTCCAGTACCTCTACGGCCTCACCGTGCTGCAGACGGCGCTCGTCATGGTGCCGGCCCAGGCGGCCGCGGTGCTCGGCACGCGCCTGATCGCCGCCCCCATGATGCGTCGCATCGGCGTGACGCAGACGGCATCGGTGCTCTTCGCGGTCCTCAGCGTCGCCATGCTCAGTGTCTTCTTCGTCACGCCCACGTCTCCGCTGTGGGTGCCGATCCTCTACGTGACGATCTACAACCTCTTGACCGTCGCGGCGTCGATCACCGTCACCAGTGCCGTGCTCACATCGGCTCCCGACGTCAATTCCGGTCAGCTCAGCGCCTATCGCGGGTCGGCCCAGTCACTGGGAGCCGTCCTCGCGGTCGTCGTCATGAATGGCGCGGTCTTCACGCTCGGGCGCCTCTTCATGTCTTCGGAACTCCAGGCCAACGGTCTGACGCAGGAAGAGGCGGCTGCCGAAGCCGCGCAGATCCAGGCGTCCGCCACGTCGCCTGATGTGATGAGCCAGTACGCCGTCCCCCTGCCGTCGGGTGTGGAGACCAGCCAGGTGATGGCCGACAGCATTGCCACGGGTTTGCACGTCAACGGCGTCCTGGGAGCCCTCCTTGCCTTGGCGTGCGTCTTCCTCGTGAGGGTGGGCCGTCGTCAGTCGCTCAGTGCCTAGTGCGGCTCCAGCCGGGCACGGCGTAGACGCGCTTGACGGCGAAGCCCAAGGCAAAGCTGAGGCCGACGAGAATCGCCAGGGCGGCGTAGAAGTTCATGCCGGGAATGAAGCAGACGGGCACCGCCACGCATGCGGCGACGACCGGGGATAGGGCCGATAGCACCCAGTTGCGCGTCTCCACCGTCGTGAGCTTGCGGACGAGAAGATCACCTCTGATGGCGATCACCATGAGCACCACCTCGAGGCCGCTGATGCACGCCATGTAGGCGATGAAGAATGCCAGGGCAGTGAGACTTGCGGACTCACCGAGAATGGATGCGGGGAAGGGCAGAAGCGCCACAAAGGCGAGGTAGCCGAGGATGGCCCAGATGTAGAGGTTGTCCATGCGGCGCAGCGTCAGCGTGAACCGATGATTGGCCTTCCAGTAGAAGGCGATCCACAGGAAGGTCAGGGCGTAGGGCCAAATGTTGTTGAGACCCTCCGAGATCGCGGTGCTGGCATCTTGGCCACTGGAGACACTGGTCAAGGTGGGCGCCACGAGCGTCGCGGCGATGAGGGTAAGCGCGATCGCGTAGACCGCGTCTGAGAAGAGGATGACGCGCTCGAAGCCCTGGGTGCCTCGGTCGTAGTAGCGCTGGGTCCACGGATCCGCATCGGCTCCCTGATGCGGGGCGGGCTGGTCCTCGCCCTCGCTCTCCAGCATGGACTGAGC
>CAJBMR010000441.1 GCA_903954205.1 uncultured bacterium
GTCCTGCGTGATCGCCTCGTCGGCGTAGGCGATGGCCTTGCTGCCTTGGAATGCCCGACCGCCCTCGACCGCGTAGTAGCCGAACGTGGCGACGGCCTGCGATCGCAGCGGCTCGGGCAGGTCCGTGAAGGACCCGCTGGAGTCGTAGTTGACACCGGAGTAGTCGTCGATGGCGACGACGCCGACGTTGACACCCACGGTGAGGAGGGAACTCGCGCACATAAGGCACGGATCGAGAGTCGTTACGACCGTGAGGTCGCGTGGATCGGGAAGGCCCAGGCTCTCGCGCTGTGCGAGATACCACGACATCAGCTGGCGCTCACCGTGGGCGGTCGGATCCTCGACGAAGGTTCCGCCCGCGGTCAGCGTGCGGAAGACGCGATTGGGCATCGTCTGAAGGACTCGGCCTGTGCTGGTCTCGACGAGTGCGCCCCCGATTCCGTAGGACCCTGCGTCCGCTCCGCGCTGTGCAGTCCACAGCGCAAGGGTCGCGAGGCTCTCGGCATTGGACACGCTGCCGGTATCTGCGGGCGAGGGCACGGGCTTGGCGCTGCCGGTCGAGCAAGCAGTCAGTGCGAGCCCGCCCGCTGCCCACGCGCTCCAGGCCAGCACCTCGCGCCGAGTAGGACTCATGCGCGCTCGCCGGAGCCGAAGTCACGGTCGAAGATCAGCATGATGCGCTCGATGGAGGTGGGATCCGTCAGCAGCACGCCGAGCTCGCGCTCTGTGTCGATCGATTCGTCCAGGAAGGGATTGATGGATCCGACGTAGGCAATCGCATCGGGCTGCCCTGCATCCACCACGATCGTCTTGGTGTGGATGTACATCACCTTGCCGTCACCGCCGGGATCCGTGGCGTTGATGACGATCTCGGCGCCCGCTTCCTTGAGTTTGCTGAGTGCATCGGTGTTGATTCCGCCGTCATTGCCGATGATGCGCACCTTCACCCCGCGATTCGCGGCGTCGAGTAGCGGTGTGAGGAGTTGAGACGGCTCGGCGAGAGCCTGCGCGTAGATGTCGAGCGACTCCTGGGCGTTGCCGATGAGCGAGAGCATGACGTCGCGGGAGTTGCCGACCGGTTCCAGCGGGTAGGCCGATGTGCAACTCGTCGAGTCACACGTGCTGTCACTCGGCGACCACACGAGGTTGGGCCGGTCATTGGCGGGCCACGGCTTGTACGGCGGCCAGTCGGCATCGAAGGTGCGAGCGATCATGTCGACGTCGGCGGGATCGGTGTTGAGCACGGCCATGCCGCGCGTGTCCCCCTCATTCGGGTATTGGGGATCGATCCCGAAGTAGCCGGCCTCAAGGTTGAAGTCGCAGATGAGTGCCTTGGCTCCGGGTGTGCCTGCGTCGATGACGAGGACCTTCCAGTGCGAGAAGCTGAACTCAGGGCGACTGAGGGCTGCTTCGAATCCCTGCGCCCGAAGAATCTCCACATCGCGCGGGTTGTCATTGGTAGAGCCCGGCGGGTAGATGGTGCCGGAGAGCAGGATCCGCACCCGCACACCGCGCTCCTTCGCTCGCGTCAGCGCTTCGATGAGCGGGCTGTAGCCAGGGTCCATTTGGTAGACGGCAATGTCGACTGACGTCGTCGCCTCGTCAATGAAGCGAGTGACGGCATCGATGCCGTCTTCGGGCTGGATCGACTCCAGCGTGATCATCCCGGTCCGCTCGACCTGCAGGGGTGGAGGAGTCGGAAGGGTCGCCGCTGGCGAACCCGAGCAGGCCACAAGGGCGAGGGACGCGCCGAGCAGGACGAGGGCACGCATGCGCTAGTCGCCTCCCGGACTTGGTGACGCCTGCGTCTCGGTCGAGGTAGACCAGTCCTGCTCGAAGTATGAGTAGGCCTTTTCGATGGTGGCCGCGTCTCGCGCCAGGACGCCGAGCTCGAGGATGGCCTCGGGGGACTCGTTGATGAAGGTGTTCTGGGATCCGATGAAGGCAACCTGGTCGGGAGTGCCGAAGTCAGCGAACATCGTCTTGGAGTGCACGAACATCGGATCCGACGTGTTGCCGTCGTAGATGGGGTCGAAGCGGATCTGGATGCCGGCACCGCGGAGCTTGGAGACCATGTCCGCAGACTGGCCGGATGAATTCGCGATGATTCTGACGGTGATGCCGGCCTGCGCTCTCGCGATCACCATGTCGATGAGGAACGCGTCGTCTTGGATGTACTCGGCGTAGATGTCCAATCGCAGCTTGGCGTTGTTGATGAAGTCGGTCAGGACGGCCACGGAGTTGCCGACAGGGGAGTACTCGATCCCGCTGGGGCTCCACACCAGGCTTGAGCGGGTGGATACCGGGTAGGGGGCGTAGGGGGGCCAGTTGGCATCGAAGTACGCCGCGATCGTGGCGACATCCTGCGGATCGGAGTTGAAGACGGCCATGCCCCGCGCGCCGACCGGGCCGTACTGATTGGGCCCGAAGTAGGAAGCCTGGAGGTTCCAGTCGGCGACCATCGCCTTGGCATCAGGGGTGCCCGCATCGACGATGATGGCCTTCTCATGCCCGTAGTGGAACTCCGGCCTGCTCAACTCCACCTGGATGCCCTTGGCCTGGAGTTGCTGCTGGACGACGATCTGCTGGGAGTTGCCCTGCGGTGGATTGGGCTGGCCCACGAGTTGGCGGGAGATCGAGATGCGGACCGGCACTCCGCGAGCCGCGGTGCGCTCAAGCGCTTCGATCAGCGGGGTGAAGTCACTGTCGATGCGGTAGATCGAGATGTCCACCGATGACCGCGCCGACTCGATGAAGTCAATGACGGGCTGGATGCCGTCATTGGGCTGGACATTGGCGAGCGTGATGAGTTGCGGTGGCGTCACCTGCGCGTCCGCCGGCGGGCTGTACGACGCCGTGGGCATCTCGACAGTGTTCGAAGGTGTTGCTTCGGGACTACTACTGGTGCAGCCGGCGAGGCCGAGCGCGACGAGGGCGAGGCCGGCGAGGGCAAGGCGGCGAGATGA
>CAJBMR010000442.1 GCA_903954205.1 uncultured bacterium
AGGATGCGGCCGTGCGGGCGACGGCGACCGTGTGGCGAGCGTCGTCGATCTGGGCGTCATGGAAGCGGACAGCGCCGGCGATCTCCCCCGCATCAAGGTCGGGCGCAAGCGCCTTGGCCTCGTCGACATTGAGGCTCTTGGGTCGCGGCATGGAACCGCCATAACTTCCCACGCGGCTCAGGGCGTCGTAGAGACGCACGCCGGAAGCGACGTACGGGCGCTCCCACCGCCGTCCGACGGGGAAGAGAAACGGGATGGGTCGCACGAGATGCGGGGCCAGTCGATCGAGCAGGAGCCCGCGCTCGGTAAGGGCCTCATGGACGAGCGAGAACTCGCGCTGCTCGAGGTAGCGCAGACCACCGTGTGCCAGGCGCGACGAGCGCGACGACGTGCCAGCTGCGAGATCGCTCTGCTCGACGAGGGCGACGGTGAGTCCGCGTGCTGCCGCATCGAGTGCAGCACCGCTCCCGACGACTCCGCCACCGATGACGATGACGTCGACGTCGTGGTCGCGCAGGTAGGCGATCGACCGGGCCCGCGAAGCGGTGCCGAGACGATCATTCGCGTCGTTCACGACCCCATTGTCCTCCCCCGAGGCCGCCGAACGCGACTCGATCACTCCGGATCGAGGACGACGTCAATGCGCTGGAATTCCTTGAGGTCGCTATAGCCGGTTGTCGCCATCGCCTTGCGCAGTGCGCCGATGATGTTCGCGGACCCATCAGCGTGAGTGGACGGCCCGCAGAGAATCTGCTCGAGTGAGCCCACCACGCCGAGCTCCTTGCGCTCGCCACGCGGCAGATGCGCATGCCATGCCTCTGCACCCCAATGCACACCGTTGCCCGGCGCGTCGCTGGCGCGGGCAAGGAGAGAGCCGACCATGGCCGCGTCGGCACCGCATGCAATGGCCTTGACGAGCGCACCCGATGAGCCCACCGAGCCATCGGCGATGACGTGGACGTAGCGACCACCCGACTCGTCGAGGTAGTCACGTCGCGCGGCAGCGACGTCAGCGATGGCACTGGCCATGGGGACGCGAATGCCGAGGACATCCGAAGTGGTGTGGGCGGCGCCGCCACCGAACCCGACGAGCACGCCCGCCGCGCCCGTGCGCATGAGATGGAGGGCGGCCTGGTAGGTCGCGCACCCACCGACGATGACGGGGACCTCAAGGTCGTAGATGAAGGTCTTGAGGTTGAGCGGCGCATGGCCCGGCGACACGTGCTCGGCCGACACCGTCGTGCCACGGATCACGAGAATGTCGATACCGGCGGCTACCGCGACAGGGGCGAGGCGACCCGCGGCCTGCGGAGAGACGCCCCCCGCCACAGTGACGCCCGCTTCGCGGATCTGCCCCACACGCTCCGCGACGAGACCGTCGTCGATCGCGGCCGCGCCGTAGATCGTCTGGAGCAGGGCGGTCGCCTCGTGAGCGGGGGCCCGCCGGATCTGCTCAAGCTGCGGGGCGGGATCGGCGTAGCGCGTCCACAAGCCCTCAAGATTGAGGACCGCCGGGATCCCTAGGCGCCCGAGCGCGATCGCACTCTCGGGCGACACGACCGAGTCCATGGGAGCTGCCATCACTGGCGCATCGAAGCGATAGGCGTCGATCTGCCACGCCGTAGACACCTCGTCGGCATCACGGGTACGACGACTCGGTGCGATGGCGACCTCATCAAGCGAGTAGGCCACCCGGCCGCGCTTGCCGCGACCGATCTCGATCTCTGCCACGGCTGTCCTAACGCGAGTGGTAGTTGGGCGCTTCGACGGTCATCACGACGTCGTGGGGATGGCTCTCCTTGAGGCCCGCCGCAGTGATGCGCACGAAGCGTCCCTTGGCATGGAGCTCCGGGATGCTGGACGCGCCGGAGTAGCCCATGGACGCGCGCAGGCCACCGACGAGCTGGTGAGCGACCACGGAGAGGGGGCCGCGATAGGGCACCATGCCC
>CAJBMR010000443.1 GCA_903954205.1 uncultured bacterium
GTAGCTCAGTGGTAGAGCAACCGCCTTGTAAGCGGTAGGTCGTCAGTTCAATCCTGACCGGGGGCTCCCAGATGAACTAGTCGAGGGTGCAGGGCCAGGTGACGGTCGTGCGCGGCTCGGGGTCCTCGGGCCCATCGAGGTAGGTCTCCCAGGGAGCACCCGTCGGGCGGTGGCCGGAGGTCGCAAACCACTCTTCGATGGCGGCGTACGCCGCGGCGACTCCCGCGTAGGGCCCCACGTGCGTGGTGATGGCAGCGGTGCCGCCCGGCAGCGTGATGGTGTGCACGTCACCGTCGAGATCGAGATCGGCCGGGCACGGGAAGCCAGCCTCGATATGGAATCCGCCTTCGACCATGTCGTAGCGGGCGAAGGGCTTGTCATCGACCGGCACGGCTGCGTGGGCTAGCGCCGCCAGCACGCGCTCGAAGGCAGTGCCCAGAAAGGCGCCGACCTCCTCCGTCGAGCAGGTGCCGGAGAGTACGGCAGCGTGCTGCGGGTCGATCTGCGCGGTGTGGATGTCGTATGTCATGTCTCAAGACTACGCCGCGATGCGCGAGCGCTGACCGGGGCGTGCGATGGCCAGCGACAGGGCGGCGGCCACGAAAGCGAGGATGCCCGCAAGCCACCAGGCTGTGGCGTAGTCCCCGGCGCTCACGCGGATCCAGCCGGAGACGGCAGCGGCGATGGCAGCTCCCACCATGTGCGAAGCGAAAACCCAGCCGAAGACGATCGCGCCGCGATCCACACCGTAGATCTCGCGGCACAGCGTCACCGTGGGCGGCACGGTCGCGACCCAGTCGAGACCGAAGAGCACCATGACGAGCAGGAGGGGTGGCTGGATGTCCGGTCCGATGAGAATCGGAAGCGCGATGAGCGCGACTCCGCGGAGGCCGTAGTAGATCCCCAGCAGGACTCGGGGGTCGAAACGGTCGGTGAGCCAACCGGAGCCCACCGTGCCCACGATGTCGAAGATGCCGACGATGACCAGCAGGCTGGCCGCGGTGGCCGCCGTTACCCCGTGGTCGTGCATGGCGGGCACGAAGTGGCTGCTGATGATCCCGTTGGTCGTCCACCCGCAGATGGCGAAGGTGATGGCGAGCAGCCAGAAGGCGCGTGTCCGGGCGGCCTCGCGGAGGATGGTCAGTGCGCCCGCTGCTGCACGCCAGCCGCTTTGCGACGTGTTGGTCTCCACCTCCGGCATCGCGTCGGCGCCGTAGGGTGCCAAGCCGACATCGGAGGGACGATCGCGCATCACTATGGCGACGACAGGGATGAGCGCGGCGCTGAGCATGGCGACCGTGAGCGAGGCGTAGCGCCAACCCTGGTGCTCAATGATCCGGGCAAAGAGTGGCAGGAAGGCCAACTGGCCGGTGGCCCACGCCGCGCCGAAGATTCCTACGACCAGGCCTCGGCGTTTGGTGAACCACCGGTTGGCGACGAGTGCGCCGAAGACGAGAGCGGTTGATCCTGTTCCCAGGCCGACGAGCACACCCCAGAGGAAGACGAGCTGCCACGAGGCCGTCATGACCGCGGTGAGGCCGGTGCCGAGTGAGAGCAGGGCGAGCGCGCCGATCGCAATCCGGCGTACGCCGAAGCGCTCCATGAGCGCGGCGGCGAAAGGCGCGGTGACGCCGTAAATCACGAGGTTGACTGAGATCGCGAGCGACGTCACCGTGCGCGACCAGCCGAGATCCTCCTCAATCGGCACGATCATCACGCCCTGCGACGAGCGGAACGCAGCGGACGCGATGAGCACGAGGAAGGTCACCAGGGCCACGAGCCACGGGTAGACCCGTTGACGTGACGACACGGCACCCTCCTCTGACGTCCTGTCGACTTGGCTCGGAGCCCCTCGCGGATCACCCGGCGTGCCACCATAGGGCTATGCAGGGGTTGGCGGCGACAGCCCGGTCCATGGGCCAGGGCCTCGCGGAGGAGTGGGCTCCCGCCGATCTGGTGCGTCTCATGGCTCAGGCGGTCGCCGACTTCGAGGCACTCCCCGATGAGGCCTCCCGCGCGGAGTTCGTCAGCGAGCCCGCACTTATCGGTGACGAAGCATGGGATGCAGCCATCGCTGCCCTCGCGGTCCATCTGTGTCGAATCGGCGGCTTCGAACGCACTCCCGAGTGGACGCGTGCCCGCGAGCGATATAGCTCGCGCATCACGTGGCTCACCCTGCCGCCGGGGAGCACGATGCAGGCGTTCGTCTACCAGCGGACCCCTATCTACTTCAAGGCACGTGGAGTCATGCTCGACGAGGCAAACCTGGTGTCGGTATGACCGAGCTCTTTGGCCGTGAGGACATCGTCGACCTTCTCAACGACCTCGGGCGGCGGCTGGACGACCGCGGACTGCGCTTGGACATCTACGTCGTCGGGGGCACCGCGATGGTCCTGGCATACGACCGCACGCGACTCACGCGCGATATCGACGCGGTATGGGATCAGGTGGATCCCGTCTCCGAGGCCATTGCCGAGATCGCGGAGGAGCGAGGCCTGCCGCGAGACTGGCTCAACGATCGGGTCCGACCGATGCTGCCCCGAGTCTTCGATGAAGGCCAGGTCGAGGTACTCACCGGACCAGGGCTTGCCGTGTCGGTGGCATCGGCAAGGCATCTGATCGCGATGAAGGCGAGGGCAGCACGGGATGCCCGCGACCTCGATGACCTCGTGCTCCTGTGCGCACGTGAGGCAATCGACGAGGTGACGCAGGTGCTCGCCATCGCCGACGAGGTGTGGGGGCCCGGCATGCTGCGGGAGGAGACCGTCTTCGCTCTCCGCGAAGGCCTGATCGACCGCGGCATGCGCGAGTAGGCCTGCCCTAGAAGAGTCCCACCACGGCACCGTCGACCAGGTCGATCCGCTCGGCAGCAGGCGCCTTGGGTAGACCGGGCATGGTCATGATGTCGCCGCAGACCACCACGACGAACTCCGCTCCGGCCGATAGGCGCACCTCGCGGATATCGAGGCTGTGACCCGTCGGCGCGCCGCGTAGCGCGGCATCGGTGGAGAAGGAGTACTGCGTCTTGGCGATGCAGACCGGTAGGTGGCCGTAGCCCATCTCCTGGAGCTCCTTGAGCTGAGTGCGCACCTTGGAACTCGCGGTCACCTCATCGGCCCGGTAGACGCGGGTGGCGATGGCCTCGATCTTCTCCCAGAGGGTGGCCTCATCGGGGTAGACGAAGGTGACCTCGCTGGGCTGCTCGCACAGTTCCACCACCGCGCGAGCAAGATCCTCGGTGCCCGCGCCGCCATCGGCCCAGTGGGTGGCGAGCACGACCTGGGCGCCTGCGTCTGCGACGAGCTGGCGCAGGAGATCGACCTCTCCCTGAGTGTCCGAGGTGAAGTTGTTGATCGAGACGATGACGGGTACGCCGTAGACATCTCTGACGTTCTCGATGTGGCGTCGAAGGTTGACGATGCCCTTCTCGAGCGCACCGAGATCCTCATCCGTAATCGTCTTGAGGTCACCTCCGCCGTGGTATTTCAGCGCGCGGATGGTGGCGACGATCACGGCGGCAGAGGGGCGCAGCCCAGACTTGCGGCACTTGATGTCGATGAACTTCTCCGCACCCAGGTCGGCGCCGAAGCCGGCCTCGGTGACGACGTAGTCAGCGAGA
>CAJBMR010000444.1 GCA_903954205.1 uncultured bacterium
ACAGTCGTGAGGTCATCACCTCGTCGAGGATTAGGAGCACGCCATGGGCCTGCGACTCCTCGCGCAGCGCAGCGAGGAACTCCGGCGTGCCGGAATGACCCCACCGGACCCCAGGACGGGCTCCACGACTACGGCGGCCAGGTGGTCGGCGTTCTCACGAATGGCGGCACGGGCACCATCAACGTCGTTGTAGTCGAACACGACCGCGTCGTACGGCGCATTGACGGGAGAGCCACCGCCACCGAAATAGAGCAACCCGCCGTGATAGCCGCCCCGCGCGACCGCGATGCCCGGGCGACCGGTGACCACACGCGCCAGGGAGATCGCCATGAGGTTGGCCTCGGTGCCCGAGTTGGTGAACCGCACGAGCTCGAGGGCAGGGAATCGGTCGACCAACTCCCGTGCAAGGCGCGCCTCGTAGACGTTGTGTCCGGCGAGGCTGATGCCATCATCGAGTGCCGCGCGCACCGCATCAAGGATGGGCTGCTGGCTATGGCCGTAGAGGCCCGCGGTGTACTCCCCCAGCATGTCGACGTACTCATGCCCGTCTACGTCGACAACGCGCTGCGCCGCGCCGCGCGCGATGCGCAGCGGGAAGGGCGGGTGGTAGAGCACGGTGCGGGTGTTGCCGCCCGGCATGACCTCGCTCGCGTCAGCATGCATCGCCGCGCCGATAGGTCGCTGACCGACGTAGTGCTCGCGCGCCTGCGTCAGCGCTGTGTCGAGATTCGTCCGCTCATCGGTCGCCGTCATGGACCGAGGGTACGCCGATTACGCGAGGAGGTCACCCGGACTCTCAGGCACGTCGACAGCGTGCTCGCGAAGCGCCTCAATCGGGACGATCCGCAATGCCGCGGCGTTCGTGGAGGAGAGCACCACCGGCGCAGCGGCGCCGTCGCGATACGCGTGCAGCCACCGAGCCGCGCAGACACACCAGCGGTCGCCGGGCTTGAGGCCGGGAAACCGGTATTCCGGCATCGGCGTCAGCAGATCATTTCCGCTCATGCGCTGGTGCTCGAGGAAGTCCGCGGTCACCACCGCGCACACCGTGTGCGAGCCCAGATCATCCGGGCCCGTGGAGCAGCATCCATCACGATAGAAGCCGGTGAGCGGGTCGCGGCCACACTCCTCGAGTGGACCGCCGAGCACATTGAACGACTCCGTCATGGCAGCAGTGTCCCGCGCCGCTAGCGCCGTCGCCTACCGGGCATCAGCCCACTCCTCTTGCGATAAGTTCCCCACATGCGGATCGTGGCGGTGTTGGCATCACTTGGCCTCACCGCCGGGCTCGTCGCCGCGGCCCCCGCTCAGGCAGCGTCTGACGGGGAGCGTCCCGTCAGGCCCTTGGCCACCGGCAATGTCTGCCTCGATACCGACATCGTCGCTGCACTCCAGGGGAAATCTCCGGGAGACCTGCTCGCCGCCCCCCAGGACGTCACCTCTGCGGCGGGCCTCTCCTACGGAACGCTGTATCGCGTTGCCTACGCGACCACGGGCGAGGCCGCTTCGGTGGTCGCCTCCTGCGGGCTCGTCGCCATCCCGCCGCGCACCTCCCTGGCGAGCGTCGTCACCTGGGCGCACGGCACGGTCGGCTTGAAGCAGGCCTGTCAGCCGAGCATGAATCCAGCGGGATTCGTCGCACCCGTCCCCAGCGGATCGCAGGATGGCGGCGCACTCGTCGGCATGCTCCGCTCCGGTGCGGCTGTCACGGCCACGGACTACCCGTCGCAAGGCATGGGCTCGGACGAGTTGCAGCGATACGTGCTCGGCGTAGCTGAGGGCGTGGCGGTGATCGATTCGGCTCGCGTAGTCACGCGCAACCCCGCGGCCTTCGGACTGGATCCGATTCCACCCACCGCCGAACTTCCCTTGGTGACCTGGGGTCACTCCCAGGGCGGCGGATCCGCACTGTGGGCAGGCCAACTCGCTCGGCAGTACCTCGAGCTGCAGTCAGACCGCACGCTCGATCTCGCCGGCGTCGCAGCGCTCGCTCCGGCAAGCCAGCTCACCACCTCACCCGGTCAGCCCGCCAATCTCCTCGGCTACCACCTCGGCGACCGCGCCATCTACAACCGCGATCCCGGCCTAGGCGTGCCCTTCCCCCTCGGCGCCGCACTCTTCAGCTTCGT
>CAJBMR010000445.1 GCA_903954205.1 uncultured bacterium
ATCGCCGCGGCACTCATCGGGCTCATCGCCCCGCTCATCGGTGTCTTCCTCGTCCAGCGCCGCCTCGCCCTGCTCGGCGATGGCATGGGACATGTGGCACTCACCGGCGTCGGACTCGCCTTCCTCACCGGGATCGCCCCCGTGCCCACCGCGCTCGTCGTCGCTGCCCTTGGTGCACTGGTGCTCGAGCTCGTGCGCGCCAAGAGCCGCACCGCCGGAGACCTCGCACTGGCCCTTGTCTTCTACGGCGGAATCGCCGGTGGCGTCATGCTCACCTCGCTGGCTTCGGGAAAGGCATCCACCGCCCTCAATCAGTATCTCTTCGGATCGCTCTCGACCGTCGCGACAGAGGACATCGCCTGGCTCATCGGGGCGGGGGCTCTCGTCGTGATCGTCCTGGTGATTTTTGGCCGCGAGATGTTTGCGATGACGCTCGACCCCGATGTCGCGCATGTGCAGGGAATCCGCACGACCCGTCTGGGCATCCTGCTCACCGTGCTCGCCGCGGTGACCGTGGTCATCGGTATGCGCACCGTGGGCCTGCTGCTCGTGAGCGCGATCATGATCGTCCCGGTGGCTGCCGCACAGCAGTTCACCGGATCGTTTCGCACGACTGCCCTGGTCGCCGTGGGACTCGGGCTCGTCTGCTCCCTTGCCGGCCTGACCACGTCCTTCTCCCTCGATGTCCCCCCTGGCCCGACCATCGTCCTCATCGCCCTCGCCGTCTTCCTCGTCTCCGCGATCGCCGCCTACCCCGTGCGACGGCGTCGTCAGCGCCACCCGCACCCCGCCGAGGAGCACCACCATGGCTGACGCACCCGTGAGGCGGCAGACGAAGCAGCGCGCCGCGGTCGCCGAAGCACTTGAGTCCCAGGGAGAATTCCGCTCGGCCCAGGAGATCTACGACATCGTGCGCCAGCGTGGCGACAGCATTGGCCTCACGACCGTCTATCGCTCACTGCAGTCCATGGCCGATGACGGCCAGGTCGATGTGATCGTGCGCGGCGACGGTGAATCCGTCTATCGCCAGTGCAGTCCCTCGCACCACCATCACCTCGTGTGCCGCTCATGCAGGTCTACAGTCGAGATCGACGCCCCTGATGTCGAGCGCTGGGCCACCGACGTGGCGGCTCAGCACGGGTTTCGCGATGTGACGCACACGGTCGAGGTATTCGGTGTGTGCTCGCGCTGCGCTGACTGATCCCTATTCGTAGGGGTTCCTGGGCTGCGGCACTTCCTCGAGCGTGAGTACCTCGACGAGGGGGATCGCCGTGTCGGTCTTGGTCCCTCCGCCCGGCACCCATCGACCCGTGATCGTCACCCACGTGTCCGCCGGCAGGTCGGGCGTATCGAGCACCTTGACCTTGGACGCGATGGCGTCGGCGGCGCAGCACGCGACCGCCATGCGACTGATCCACCACCCGCCCGCCGGATCGGGCGTGACGAAACCCGTCATCTCCACCGTCCGGTCGATGAGTGTGAGCCCGTCGTCCCAGACCGCGCGCCCGACGTACTCCGCCACGGTGACCTGCACCGGATCACCGGGCGGCAGGGGCGGCGCCTTTGCCTCCTGAGGCGGCGCGGAGTTGGCCACGTCGCGAGCGGCAGCGTAGGCACCGAGTGCGGGTGGGGCAATGAGGAAGATCGCCAGCACGGGCAGGAGCAGCAGCCACGCAGCCCGGGGTCCTCCATGGCCGTGACCGTGTCCGTCGTCGTGCTCGTGAGGCTCGTCGTGCGGTGTCGCCTCGTCGTCGGCTGCTCGCCCCTTGCGCAGGACATCGATGAGCGCCAGCACGCCGAGGACAACGAGGATCCCTCCCGACAGGAGCAGCCAGGGCCGCATGGCCTCCTGGACGTAGTTGAGGAAGGTGTCGCCGATGGTGATGCGCAGCACCGCCCCACCGACGAGGATGAGGATGATGGCCTGGACGTCGCGCCTCATGTGAGCAGCCACCACCCTACGAGGACGCTGAAGATCACCGCGAGCACGAAGGTCGCGGGGGCGAAGCGGGTCGCGAACCTGCTGCTGAAGGTCCCCACCTGGAGCGAGATGAGCTTGAGGTCGACCATCGGGCCGAC
>CAJBMR010000446.1 GCA_903954205.1 uncultured bacterium
CACGCACTGACAGGAGGCCCGGTCCCCTTGGGGGCCGGGCCTCCTGCTGTGCGGGGTGAGCGTCGCATCCTCGCCGTCGTCCCTGCCTCCGCCTCCGCGCCCCTGCCTCCGCCGCACGCCCCCTCCGCCCCCCTCCGCCGCGCCTCCGCCCCCGCTCCGCCGCCGCGCCCCTCCGCCTCGCCGCCGCAAGAACGACGCTTCGGGACGCTTGAACGCCGCCCGGAGTGACCCCAATCGTCGGCTTCCCTCGAGGCCTCCACGACTTCTGAGGCGTCGGCCTTATCCACAGCGTCGCCTGGCTCCCGTGATCCACCGCCCTTGAGCTGCTGCCACCGCTCGGCTGGAGGGCAGGCGAGGGTGCGGCATGCCTCACGCATCCTTCGCAGCACTCTCAGACAGCATTGCGGCGTTCTGTCAGGAATCGACGTTCACGGTCGGGCAGGCGGCCGAGCACGGCCTGTCGCGGCGTCGCCTCGCACGAGCAGCCGACGCCGGAGCATTGCACCGGGTCGCTCGGGGCACGTACGCGCTCCACGGCGAGCCGCTCGATCTCGCTCGACACCATGTGGGCCGGCTGCAGAGTCGCGGCATCGACGCCGTCCTCGGGGGTGTGAGCGCCGCATCCATCTGGGGGGTGCCGGCTTTCGGGAGCGACGCACCGCTCCCGGACCAGCCGTTGACGATCCTCGTGCGGCGAGATGCCGGTGTCCGCCAGGGGGCGAGACACGGCGTACGCCTGAGGGTGGCGGATTTGAGCCCCACGGACGTCACGTCCGTCGCAGGTGTGCCGATCACTCGGCCGCTGCGCACGGGTGTAGATCTCGCTCGGGAGTTTGGTCGGTGCAGGGCCTCAGCGCTCGTTCCCCTGTCGGGGGGTGTGCGCGCAGAAGCGGCCTTGAGCCTGTCAGGTGACGGCCCCGTGAGCCCCCACGATGTGACCCACCACCTGACGATCGACGAAGAGCTGCGTCGGCGTCTCCTCGCTGAACTCGACGAGGTCCTGGTGCGGGTCAACTCGCGCGGCATGGCCTGGGTGCGTCAGGTGATTGCTGATGTCGAGCCGCTTCTTGAGTCAGTCCTCGAGGGGATTGCGTGGTCGGTTCTGACAGTCGCCGACCTCCCACGGCCCCATCCGCAAGCATGGGTTGCGGGGCGCAGCGGCCGGCGCTACCGGGTCGACTTCCTCTTCGATCAACGGGTCATTCTCGAGGCGGACGGTGCCGTGAAGTACGCCGACAGGACTCCGTGGGAGGAGAAGCAGCGTCAGTCTGACCTCGAGGCGGCGGGCTTCTGGGTGGTGCGTTGCTCGTGGGAAGAGATCATCCATCGCCCGCATGAGGTCATTGCCCGGATCTGCCTTGCCCTTGGGCGGTCCGCTCTGTGACATGTCGGAGGGACACTGCCGCTAGTTGGGGAGCGGTACTCGCCGGGGCGTGGAACTCGCCAGGAACGCGGGACTCGTCGGGAAAACGACCGCTGGGGACACTTTTGGCCGTGCAGGAGCGTCCCGAAGGGTCGTTTTCGCGGGGTTTGAGG
Organism: uncultured bacterium; assembly: GCA_903954205.1. Taxonomy (GTDB): domain Bacteria; phylum Actinomycetota; class Actinomycetes; order S36-B12; family S36-B12; genus Mxb001. The sequence continues at coordinate 1,537 of CAJBMR010000446.1, forward strand.
AGGGGTGGAGTGTGGCGACTAGGCCTTGGCGAGCGTGCCGAGGTAGAGCTCGATGACCTTGGGGTCGTTGGCGAGTTCTGCACCCGTGCCCGTGTAGGCGTTCTTGCCCTGGTCGAGGACGTATCCGCGGTCCACGATCTGCAGGCATCGAGCGGCGTTCTGCTCCACGATGACGACAGTGACGCCAGCGGCATTGATGCCTTTGACGTTGACGAAGACCTCATCCTGAAGTGCGGGGGAGAGGCCAGCGCTCGGCTCGTCGAGGAGCAGCACGCTGGGGTCCATCATCAACGCGCGACCCATGGCCACCATTTGGCGCTCCCCACCCGAGAGGGAGCCGGCTCGCTGCTTGCGGCGGTCCGCCATCGTGGGGAAGATCGCTGCGACGCGCTCAAACTGCTGGTTAAAGAGTTTGGGATTCTGGAAGCAGCCCACCTGGAAGTTCTCCTCGATGGTGAGCGAGGGGAAGACGTTGTTGTTCTGCGGGACGAAGCCCACACCCTCCTTGACGAGCGCGTCCGCGCGAAGGTTGGTGATGTCGCGACCGCGCAGGGTGACCTTGCCAGAGTGCACGCGGACAAGGCCAAACATCGCCTTGAGGAGGGTCGACTTGCCGGCACCGTTGGGGCCGATGATGCCGACGAGCTCGCCTTCCTTGGCCGTGAGTGAGCAGCCATTGAGGATGTTGACGCCGGGGAAGTAGCCGGCCGTGAGGTCGTCCGCGTGTAGGACGTAGGCCTCATCGCCCGGCACCATGGCACCAGGCTGGCTGAGCTGCTCCGCGTTGAGGTCGATCTCCTGCTCGAAGACGGGGAGCTCACCGGGGTCGTTGTCTTCCCCCGGTTGGATGCCTGCCCTCGGGTCGAAGCCGCTCATGATGATGTCCCCTCCGTGAGCGAATCCCCGCTTGCCGTGAGCTGCTGGTCGTGGTGCGCTCCGAGGTAGGCGTCAATGACGCGCTGGTCGCGCATGACCGTGTCTGGCGTACCCTCGGCGATGATCTTGCCCTGTGCCATGACGATGACCCAGTCGCTCACATCACGGACCATGTCCATGTCGTGTTCGACGAAGACCACCGTGGTCCCCTCTTCGCGGATATCTCGGATGTGATCGAGGAGGCTCTGCTTCAGAGCGGGATTGACACCCGCCATCGGCTCATCGAGCATGACGAGTTCGGGCTGGAGCATGAGAGCGCGTGCCATCTCGAGGAGCTTGCGCTGGCCGCCCGAGAGTGAGCCAGCGAAATCCTGCGCCTTGGCGGCGAGGTTGAAGCGTTCGAGGAGCACCATGGCGCGCTCCCTGTTCTTCTTCTCCTGCGCCTTCCAGGTGAACGGGAACACCGAGGCAACCATGCTCTCGCCGGTTTGACCGCCGGCGCCGAGAAGCATGTTGTCCATCACCGTGAGACGGGACAGGCTCTTGGTCAACTGGAAGGTGCGGACCATGCCCTTGCGAGCGAGCCGGTGGGGCGCCGTGTTGGTGATCGTGACTCCTGCGAAGGACCACGTGCCGGCGTCAGCCTTGTCGAACCCGCTGAGCACATTGAAGAAGGTCGACTTGCCCGCACCGTTAGGCCCAATGAGGGCGGTGATGGCGCCCTTCTGAATCTCGACGTGCGTCACATCCACCGCTACGAGACCCCCGAAGTGGCGGTTGACACCGTCGGCGATCAGCAGGGGCTCTGGTTTAGCCGCCCCTGGCTCTGGAGAGACAGTTGCAAGTGCGGAGACGGCCTGGGCCGCGAGCTCACCGGGCATCGAGGGCCAACTCCTTTTTGTCTCCGAGGATCCCCTGTGGGCGGAAGATCATCAGAAGCATGAGTCCGACCCCCACCAGGATGAAGCGGATGGGACCGACCTGAGTGGGCTCAAGGAAGGTAATGGTGCCGTTGTCGATGAGCAGGAGCAGGAACTGCTCGATGAAGACCAGCAGGAACCAGAAGATGAGGGCTCCGATGACGGGTCCCATGACGCGGGCCGCGCCGCCCAGGATGAGGATCGTGTAGCAGAAGAACGTGAAGGCCGGCACGAACGAATCGGGCTGAACCGACTGTTTGGCCACCGCCCAGAAGATGCCGCCGATGGTGCCGAAGATGCCGCCGAGGATGAGCGCCTGCATCTTGCGCAGGTAGGTGCTCTTGCCGAGCGAGCGCACCGCATCCTCGTCCTCGCGGATGCCCTTCAGGACACGGCCCCAGGGGCTGCGCATGAGCGCCCAGGTGAGGAGGAGGAGCAACGCGATGACGACCCAACCCACGGTGACGACCCAGACGTCGTTGCGGGTGTAGCTCAGGGGACCGAAGTCGAAGCGGTCCTGCTGGGGGAAGGGGTTGATGGCGTAGAACTCCTCGCCCATCTTGCCGTTGATGCCCTGTGCTCCACCCAGTGCATCGGTGGACTTGAAGACGAGGCGAATGATCTCGCCGGCCGCGATGGTGACGATGGCAAGGTAGTCAGCGCGCAATCGGAGTGTGGGTACGCCGAGGATCAGTGCAAGGACGACGGACAGGAGGAGCGCGTAGATGATCGCAACCCAGAGATTGGGTACGAAAGCACTGCCCTGCCACTGGACCATGAAGACGCCGATGGCGTAGGAGCCGACGGCCACGAAGGCGATCTGGCCGAAGTTGAGCAGGCCTGTGTAGCCGAACTGGATGTTGAGGCCCATGGTGGCGAGCAGGTAGATGATCGCCGTGACCCCGATGGCCTGTGAGATGGCCTGCGTGAGGACGAATCCCATGTCCATGTCAGCCCACCCTCTCCGGTCGACCGAGCAGTCCTTGCGGTCGTATCAGCAGCAGCACGATCATGAGGAAAAGCGCCGAGGCGGTCTTGAGTTCCGGCGGCACAATAAGCGTGCTCAACTGCACGGTGATCCCCACCACGAATGACCCGAGGATCGCTCCGCTGATGGTGCCGAGGCCGCCGAGGACCACCGCGGCGAACAGCGTGAGCAGGAGGAATTGACCCATCGTCCACACGACGTTCTGGGTCATGCCGAGGAAGACGCCCGCGTAGGCGGCTAGCAGCGCGCCGAGAACCCAGACGACCGAGATGACTCTCTCGACGTTGACTCCAGATGCCGAGGCAAGGGCGGGGTTGTCGGAGACGGCTCGGGTGGCCTTGCCCAGGCGCGATCCCTTGAGCCACGCGACCGAAGCCACGAGGAAGAGCACCGCGATGATGGACAGCACGATCGCCTTGGGCGTGACGAAGATGGGCCCGAGGTCGATGCCGGGCTGACCGGCGAACTGGGCGTAACTCACCGGAGATCCGCCGAAGAAGAAGAGGATCGTGTAGCGCAGCGCGATCCCGAGGCCGATGCTGACGATCATCGCCGCGATGAGGCCGGTGCCTCGCTTGCGCAGAGGCTTCCAGAGGACTTGGTTCTGGCCCCAGCCCCACAGCGCCGCACTGATGACGATGCCGATCGGCGCCGCGATGAGGAGGTTGAGGCCGAGGGTGGTGTTGAGGACCAGGGTGGTGAAGGCGCCCAACGTGATGAGTTCGCCGTGGGCGAAGTTGCTCAGGCCAGTGGTGCCGAAGATGAGGCTGAGACCGAGAGCTCCGAGCGCGATGATGAGCGAGAGGATGATGCCGTCGACGATGAGCTGGAGAACCCGTTCCACGGTGATGCCCGCAAGAATTCCCCCGCTGTCTGAACCGCCGGAGTCACCGCCTTCACCCGCCGGGACCACGGGGAAGAGCGCCTTCTTGTCCCCTTGGAGGACGTTGATACTGCGCTCGGGACCGCCCTTGATCTCTACGCCGATCGGCAGGGTCGCCACGTCGACCGTGGCGGTGTACTTGCCGGGCTCAGGCACCTCGATGGTCGCCAGGCCCTCGGCATCGGTTTCAGCGGAACCCGTGAAGCCCTCGGCATTCGTCACGTTGACCGTTACGCCCGAAACGGGCGATTTATCGGCTCCGGTCACGACCGCCGTGATCGAGGCACCCTCCGCCTGGGCGGGGCCGAACCCCAAGAGGCCGGCAGCGATGAAGCCCACCAGGACCAGGACGATACGGGTTATTCCCCGATGCACTCGGCCTCCTGACGATAACGGGGCCCGGACCGGGCCCCAGCGGCGAACGCGAGCATAGTCGGCGGGTGAGGCAGGGGAAACCCATTGCCGCATTCGCGATGAAGCTGTGATGAGCACCGGGTTAGCTGGCATCCCTGAGGAAGCAGGTCAGTCGAGCGGTGCACACGGGCCTGTCCTCCTCATCGGTCACGGCGATCTGCGTGGTCACGAGGGTGCGCCCCACGGACAGTGGCGTCGCGATGGCGGTCACCCACCCGTCACGGGCGGAGCGATGGTGGGTGCACGAGAGCTCGATGCCGACCGCGAAGCGGCCGGGGCCGGCGTTGAGATTGGCCAAGACCGATCCGACGCTCTCAGCCAGGACGGCACTCGCGCCGCCGTGGAGGAGCCCGAACGGCTGGGTGTTGCCCACGACGGGGATGCGGGCCACGACGCGCTGGGGTGTGGTCTCAAGCCACTCCATGCCCATGCGCTCGCCCAGGCCGCCTCGGTCGGCGGCCGCAATGTGGCTGAGCACGTCTTCCTGTGAGTCAGGATCCGTCGCGGGCGAGGAGGAGTCGGCCATGGGGCCAGCCTAGGCGTGCACGCGGATGCGTGGACCTGCGCGCCTAGGATCGCCGGGTGGCGACGGGTCGGCTCCTCCTTCTCGACGGA
>CAJBMR010000447.1 GCA_903954205.1 uncultured bacterium
GCTTCCTGAGTTATCTCAATACCGAGTACGGCGTGACCGATGTCGACCTGGTCGGACATTCCAACGGCGGCCTCTACAGTCGCGCGGCCATCCGCATCCTCAAGCAGACGGATTCCCCTGTCGCCGTGCGCTCTCTCACGATGCTCGGCACGCCCAACAACGGTTCCGTCCCCGGCAGCTACACGTGGGGGGAGTTCACGAAAGACGACTGCCTCGGCAATGCCTTCTGCGAGACCTTCAATGACGCTTGGCTGAAGTACGCCGCGCAGTCCGAGCTCGGGCTCAATCGCGAGGACACCTTCAAGTACCTCGACGGACCGCCGGGATGGAACAACGCCCAGGTCGGCTATCTCGACGGGATCCCCGTCACCCTCCTCGCAGGCACCTACTTCACCGCGGAGGGCGGCGACCCGCGCATGTGGCCCTACGACGGCATTACTTCGCGCTACAGCGCCTGGGCGGAGGGAGTCTCCGATGAGGTCATTCCCTGGCGCACCTGCTGGGAGGCTCCGCTCACTCACAGCGTCTTCGTCTCGGACGCGGCCGGTCTCCCCTGGGATACCGGACTCACCTGGGCGGCTGAGGAGATCGCGCGCGTCAACCAGGCCATCGACGAAGCCGACACGGCTCTTGAGCAGCCCAATCGTCAAGGCTGCTAGCACCACGCCTAGAAGACAGGCGGATCACTCGTCATCTCCCGCCCTCGACTTGAGCGGAGGGTTAATCGCCCGCCGGGATCGCCTTCGATGTGCCAGCCGGTGTCGTGGATGAGGTGATGGTGATGCCAGCACAGCCCCACGAGGTTGGACAGCACGGTGTGACCGCCGTGTCGGTAGTACCTGATGTGATGCACCTCGTCGATCCGTGATCGGCATCCAGTGAAGCGGCAGTGGCGATCGCGCATGAACACTGCGCGCCGCAGAGCCGAATGAATGGTGCGCACTTTGGGCATCATCGCCACGAGCTGACCCCGCCGGTCCACCAGAAGCGGACGAATGGAGGCGTCGCATGCGAGTTGTCGCGCGGCAGCCCCGGTAATCATCGTCATCGGAACGCCGAACTGCTCAAGCCACCCCACCTCGACCGAGGTCTCATCGGTCAAGGCCTCGACGGGCACGGTGACGTTGATGGTGGGGCGCTCGCCGGTGACGAGTGGCATCGCCAGGTCGCCCGTGGCTGCGCCGGCGGCGTCGAGGATGCGACCGAGCGCATCGAGGTTGCGCTGCGACATTGGGCGCGGGTCACGCACGGGAGTGGCCTCAGCTGCTTCGGGGGATCCCGGGGTCGCAGGCACGTCCGCCACGGCATCCTCGGGTGCAGCCACATCGCGCCGGGCAGACTCCAGCATCGCCATGAACCGCGCACCCAGTACTGCATCGAGCGTGCCGTCGATGCGCACGAGGCCATCCAGCAGCATCGAGACGTGCAGCCCGGTCGGCTGATCGCGGTCGCGCTCGTCGACGGCATCGGGATTGGCGCGGTGGCACAGGTGGCGTAGCCGCTGGTAGAACTCCCGCGGCTCACATCGTCGCGCGACTTCGGCGATCACGTCGTCAACTGCGATGAGGTCCGCGCTCAGATCGGGGTAACGGCGGCATACGCGACCGAGGGCATCGACGTGCTGCGCTGAGATCTCGCCTTGGCGCCATGCGTCGGCGATGCTCGGGAAGTCAGTCATCAGCGTGCCGCGCTCGAGCACGGAGCGTGTGCCCTGCCACGAGTCATTGCCGTTGCCGTAGAGCCAGCGGGCGGCACTGCGCGCGCCGTCGGCCTCCCAATCATGGGAGGAGGCGAAACGCTGGCTCAGCGCTGCGCTCGTTGCCTCGAGTTGCCGAGTGACGCTGCGCAGCCGCACCATCTCCTCGCCCAGGCCCACGCCCATGACGGCGCTCATCGGGATCTCTGCGAGCGCGGCGACGGCCTCCTCCGCGCGCGTCAGCGCATGGGAGAGCGCGACGTTGGCGTCGAGATCAAGCAGGGCGGTCATGGCACTCCGGGTAAGACGAGGCAGGGCGGACGGGAAGGCTCTCCACACATCACGCACCGGCTCGCACCACGGGGGAGCGCTCTCGGCGCGGGGCCCGGCCA
>CAJBMR010000448.1 GCA_903954205.1 uncultured bacterium
AGTCGCGCGCATGGCCGCCGTCGACAAGACATTGCCCGCGAGCGTGCCGCCGACCCCGCCTACATCGATGAGATCGGCATCGGGATGCTCCTGGACCATTTCTGCGATGCGCTCCGTGATGCCATAGGCACCCGAGGGGATACCGCCACCGATGCTCTTGCCGATGACAAAGATGTCGGGGTCGAGGTCCCAGGCCCTCGTGCATCCGCCCGGGCCCGCCGAGATCGTGTGCGTTTCGTCGATGAGCAGCAGGGTGCCGTGCTCGCGGCAGAGCTCAGCGACCCCCTCGAGGAATCCAGGCTCGGGCAGGACGATGCCGATGTTGGTGAGCGCCGGCTCGGTGATGAGCACGGCGACGTCGCCGTGAGCGAGTGCCCGCTCCACGGAGTCCAGGTCGTTGAACTCCGCGGCGCGCGTCGTCTCCTCGATGGGAGAGGGGGCCCCGACATTGCCCCGGCGCAATTCGGTGACGCCATCGGCGCCCATCTGCACGAAGGTCTCATCGACAGAGCCGTGATAGCAGTAGGAGAACGCCGCGACCTTGGGTCGGCCGGTCACCATGCGCGCCAATCGCAGCGCCCAGCGGTTTGCGTCGGTGGCGGTGAGGGCGAAGGACCACAGCGGCAGGCCGAAGCGGCGGGTGAGATCAGCCGCCACCCATTCGGCATCGGCGCTCGGCATCATCGTCGTGATGCCGCCTTCGACGCCGATGCGCTGATGCACGGCCTTGACTGTCGCCTCGGGTGAGTGGCCTGCCATCGCGCCTGTATCGCCGAGGGCGAAGTCGACGTACTCATTGCCGTCGACATCGGTGATGCGGTTGCCGTGCGCCGTCGCGAGATAGAGCGGGTATCCACCCGCCCACTTGTTCATCCACGTCATGGGGACGCGGCCGAAGAGGTGATCTGCCTGCTCGTAGAGCTCGCGCGAGCGGGGGGAGCGCGAGGCATAGGCGGCCCGCTCCTCCTCCAGTGCGGACTGCAGTCGGACGCGGTCGATCTCGGTCATGTCATCCCTCAGAGGTGGCGGACGGTACGGGTCCACGATAGGGGGGTCGGCGGTGTCCCGCGATGAAGAGTCCGACCACCACCGCGAGGATCTCGATCACGGCGCTGCCGAGGAGGAGTGGACGCCAACCGAATTCGACCAGCCCCGCCGCCAGCACCGATCCGAGTGCAAAGGCCCCCGTCTTCAACGACGTCGCCGCGACGAAGACGAGAGAGCGCACATGACTCGGGGCCTCGCGATCGCGCAGCTGCAGCACCGCGGTGAGTTGCGGGGCCTCGAGGAATCCGAGGACGACACCGACGACGAAGGCGACGGGCATGGATGGCACGAGGGCGAGCGCAGCGAAGGCGACGCCCAGCCCGAGCGTCGTGATGACGACCATGGTGCCCGGGCCTTGCCTCCGCACGGGGCGCCGCGCAAAGACGACCGACCCCAGGAGGGCGCCACCGGCCACCACGGCGAGCAGGAGTGCACCCACGCCCGGGTCGCCAGCGAGATCCGCGCCCATGAGTGGGGCCCCGATGACGAGGCCAGCGATGCCGACAAAGGCGAGGGTGCTGATGATCGTGGACCTGCGCAGCGACACGGAGTGCCAGAAGACCGTGAGCGACCGAACGGCGTGCAGCAGCGGGGCGGGTTCGTCGGGCATCTCGGACGCGGCTCGGGAAGGGATCGGCACAAAGGGGAGCGCGAGTGCGGCCAGGAGATAGAGGATGACCACGACCTCGAGTGACGCGGTCCCGGGAGTGTTGGCGTCGTAAACATAGGCGATGCCGACGATCGCGGGGCCGACGATATCGCCGATGTTGTAGGTGCCCGTGTCAACCGCGTAGGCGCGCGCAGGCGCGACGTCAGGTACGACGCGACGCAGTTGCGCGCTCCACGCACCGGTAAGCATCGGATGGAAGAGACCCGCGACACCCGCGACGAGCATGAGCACACCGAGAGGCCAGGAGCCGACGCCGACAGCGAGAGCGGCAGAGCAGGCGGCGAGGCAGAGGATGGCCAGCGCATAGCCCCGCCGCGGATGAACCGCCCGATCCATCAGTGCACCCACAAGGGGGCCCACGATGCCCGCGATTGCCGTGACGGCAGCCAGGATCAGGGATCCCTCCGAGGCAGATCCCCCAGCGGCGAGGACTCCCAGGATGATCGCCGTCGGTAGGCCCGCATTGGCCACACGGGCCAGGGATCCGACGGCGGCGTACGCCGCGAGGCGCCGCGCCGGGGTCCCCGGGGGTGCGGGAATGCCCGACGACGCTGAGCTTCCCGAAGACACGAGCCGCAGCCTACGGAGCGCCGCCCCCACGGGCGAACACCGTGCCAGCGCACTTACGCCGATAGGGCAGACCCCTAGAGTGGGCCCGTCCTCAATGTCTGAGAAACGGAGTCAACCGTGCAGTTCGGCGAATTCCTGTGGAGCCTGCTCCTCATCTTCTTCATGATCATGTACTTCATGATCTTGTTCAGCGTCGTCATCGACCTGTTCCGGAATCACCAGATGGGTGGCTTTGCAAAGGCCCTCTGGATCATCTTCCTGATCTTCATCCCACTCATTTCCCTGCTCATCTACGTGATCGTCTACGGCAAGTCGATGGCCGAGCGCCAGCAGTCCGCTGTCGTCCAGGCCCAGCAGGACCAGGACGCTTACATCAAGCAGGTCGCCGGCACGAGCCCAGCTGAGCAGATCGCTCAGGCGCAGCAGCTGCTCAACTCCGGTGCTATCTCGCAAGACGAGTTCGACAAGCTCAAGACGAAGGCCCTGAGCTGAGCGAGACAAGTAGCCAACCAGCGTCCGACCTCAACGGTCGGGCGCTGGTTGGTGCGCTCGGCGCGGCGGTTCTCCTTGGCGTCCTCGGGGCCCTCGGGGCGGCCGTCTTCCTCATGGTCATGTCCTGGGCGACGGGCTTCGTGTGGGAGTGGCTACCCGAGCAGGTCGGACTGGACGCCGTGCCGTGGTGGTGGGTGGTCCTCGGCCTGCTCGTCGGCGCGGTCCTCATCCTCGCCGCCCAGCGGCTCGGTCCGGGGATGGGCAGCCCCCTCGAAGGCTTCCATTTCGACGTCGGGCCCTCGCGTGCAATCGCGGCACTATCGGTCGCCCTCGCCACCCTGGTCTTCGGTGGCGTACTCGGTCCGGAGGCACCACTCATCGTGGTGGGCACGGTCATCGGCGGACTGGTCACGCGCGGCAAGTCGCCCGAGGTGCAGCAACTCGCCATGGCTCTCGGCGGCATCGCGGCGATCGGCACCATCCTGGGCAACCCCTTCATCGCGGCGTTCATGTTGCTCGAGTTCGCCGCGCTCGGTGCGATGCCCCGTCAGGCGCTCATCCCCATGTTCGTGGCACTGGGGTCGGGCTATCTGGTCCTCACCGGCATCGGACCCTTCGCGGGACTGGGCGAGGTAGGGCTTGCCGTACCCGGCCTTACCGAGGTCGACCAACTCACCTTCGGCGACCTGCTGTGGGGTCTCGTGGTGGCACTCATCGCTGGTGTCGCCGTGCTCCTCTCCCGACAGGTCGGCTACGGCTTCCAGCGAGTGGCCAAGGTGCGTCCTGCGGTCGCCATCATCGTCTCGGCGCTCGTCATCGGTGGTCTCGCGACATTCGTGATGCTCGCATTCGACCAGCCGTACAACGTGGTGCCGTTCTCGGGCGAGACGGCGATGGAAGCACTACTCACCGAGTCCTCCGCGCTGGCCGTCCTCGCGATCGTGGTAGCCAAGGCCCTGGCCTATGGCGTCTCACTCGGTGGCGGATGGCGGGGCGGGCCGATTTTCCCTGCGACCTACATCGGTGTCGCCGCAGCAGTGCTCGTGAGTCTGGTCATCACCTCGACGCCGATGAGTGCGCTGGTGGTTGCGGGCATGGCGGCGGGCGTCGCAGCAATGCTCAAGCTTCCCTTCACGGCGGGTTTGCTCGCGATCGTGATCGGGGCCGGAGCGGGCTTCGTCGTGACGCCCATGGCCATCATCGGCGCGATCGTGGGCGTCGTCCTACGCATGGCCTATGACAAGGCGACGGGTCGCACCGGCGTACCCATGACCCCTTAGACGGGGGACTGCTAGCCGAGGGCGAATGCCCCCGAAGTGGTGGCAAGCACAGCGAAGCCCGCGAGCAGACCCACCGCGCTCAGACTGAGGAAGCCGATCTGAATGGACCGGCGCTGCACGATGGTCGTGAGACCCGCGACGAAGAGCACGACGGCGAAGAACACGTTGGCGAGATCGAAGCGGTCGGAATTGGCATCAGCTTCCTCGGCCGCGGCGCGCGAGGCCTCTGCTTGCTCGTCGTAGGCCTGGCCCTCGGCCAACAGGACCTCGCTGGGCAGGGCTGCGAAAGCAGGGTTCTCGGGGACGAATGGGGTGGGTGGCGTGGTCTCCTCCGGCGCATCCCGCCACCAGGCGAAAGCCGCGTACAACTCCTCGCTCATAATGCCTTCAGTGAGGTAGTCGTAGGCAAGGGTATTGCCATCCTCACCTGCTGCTGCCCCCGCGAGGGCCGCGTCGACGAAGAGTGTGAGCTCCTGTTGCCGCTCCTGGCCGGACCTGATGTACGCATCGTTCGCCAGTGCGATCGCCGCCTGCTGCTCAGAGTAGTTCTTCAGCACGAGGTCGCTGGTGA
>CAJBMR010000449.1 GCA_903954205.1 uncultured bacterium
CACCTCGTCATCCGACAGGACCGCGATGTCACCCTCCGCGCCGAGCGCACCCGCGTCTCCCAGCCCGACGAGCAAGCCGGCAGTGATGGTGTCGCCCGCGCCGACGGTGTCGGCGACCTTGACCGGGCGCCCGGGGACCTCGATGACCTGCCGACCCTGGCGCCACGCGGCGAGGCCGTGCGGTCCGCGCGTGAGGACCACCAGGTCGGGACCCTGATCGATCCACCGGGCGCAGACGGCCTCGGGTACCTCGCCGGGATAGAGGAATGCAAGGTCCTCGTCGCTCACCTTCACCACGTGCGACAGCCCCACGAATTCCTCGACGCGCTCGCGCATGACCTCGCGCGGCACGGTGCCGGGTCGGGCATTGGGGTCGTAGCTCAGCGTGAGGTCTCCCGTGCTGTGGGCCGTGCGCCAGGCGGCGAGCACGTCGTCCACGCCGGTCCCGAGCCAGCTCACCAGCGAGCCCGTGTGCCAGGCGGTCGCACCCGCGGCTCGCGCTGCGGCGAGCGCCTCGGCGAGGTCGGACGCGTCCCACATGAGATCGGGGCTGCCTTGGTAGTAGAAGTAGTAGCTCACCGAGCCGTCGTCTTGGCGCGTGCACACCGCGAGCAGGCTCGGGCCCGAGCGGCGGAGCAGCGCAGCGGTTGACAGCCCGTTGTCGGAGATGGCGCGATCGAGCAGCGAGGCAAGCCCGTCATCGCCGGCACGTCCGAGCAGCACGGGCTCGCCGCCGAGGCGGCGTACGCCGAGGGCAACATTGGCCGGGGACCCGCCGGCGACCGCGCGGTAGGCCTGCGGATCCTCGCCCGGCACGAAGTCGACGATGCGCTCACCGAGGACGGCGATCACGGGAGGCTTCACGGCGCCGAACCTACCGAAGCGCTGGCGGCTTAGGCTGGTCCCATGCCCGGATTCGCCTACGTCGACCCGCTGCCGCTGGGACCCGACACCACGCCGTACCGGCTCATCACCACCGAGGGCGTGCGCACGGTCGAACTCGGCGATCGCACCTTCCTCCAGGTGGAGCCCGAAGTGCTGCGCCTGCTGACCGTCGAGGCGATCCGCGACATCTCGCATCTGCTGCGCCCCGGGCACCTCGCGCAACTGCGCGCAATCCTCGACGACCCCGAGGCGAGCGCCAACGACAAGTTCGTGGCGCTGGACCTGCTCAAGAACGCGAACGTCTCGGCCGGCGGTGTGCTGCCCATGTGCCAGGACACGGGCACGGCGATCGTGGTGGGCAAGCGCGGCCAGCAGGTGCTCACGCAGGGGCCCGATGAGGAAGCCATCAGCCGGGGTGTCTACGACGCCTTCGCCATGCTCAACCTCCGCTACTCGCAGATGGCGCCCCTCAGCATGTGGGAGGAGCGCAACACCGGCACCAACCTCCCGGCACAGATCGAGGTCTACGCCGACACCAAGCCGGGCCACGAGCTTGCGTATGAGTTGCTCTACATGGCGAAGGGCGGCGGCTCAGCCAACAAGAGCTTCCTCTTTCAGGAGACCAAGGCCCTGCTCACTCCCACCCGCTTCCGGGAGTTTCTCGACACTGCACTGCGCTCGCTCGGCACCGCAGCGTGCCCGCCGTACCACCTCGCCATCGTGGTGGGCGGCACGAGCGCGGAGTACGCCCTCAAGGTCGCCAAGTTGGCGAGCGCCCGCTACATCGACAGCCTTCCCGTGCACGGGAGCATGGATGCCCACGGATTTCGCGATCTCGAGATGGAGGCGGAGGTCCTCGAGCTCACGCGAGGCTTCGGTATCGGGGCGCAGTTCGGTGGCAAGTACTTCTGCCATGACGTGCGCGTCATCCGGCTCCCACGCCACGGCGCCTCGCTGCCCGTGGCGATTGCCGTCTCCTGCTCCGCCGACCGTCAGGCCCTCGCGCGGATCACGCCCGAGGGTGCTTTCCTCGAGCAGCTCGAGAAGGACCCCGCGCAGTACCTCCCCGACGTCGAGCACGAGGACGACAGCGACGTCATACGCATCGACCTCAACCAGTCGATGGAGGACATCCGGCGGCAGCTCTCCGCGCTGCCGGTGAAGACGCGGGTCGCACTCACCGGGCCGCTCGTCGTGGCACGCGACATCGCACACGCGCGCATCAAGGAGATGCTCGATCGCGGTGAGCCGATGCCGCAGTACCTGCGCGACCACGCGGTCTACTACGCCGGCCCGGCGAAGACTCCCGAGGGCATGCCCTCGGGCTCGTTCGGCCCCACGACCGCGGGACGCATGGATGCCTACGTCGACCAGTTCCAGAAGGCTGGCGGATCATTCGTCATGCTCGCCAAGGGCAATCGCAGCGCAGCCGTCACCACGGCGTGCAAGGACAACGGCGGCTTCTACCTCGGCTCCATCGGGGGCCCCGCGGCAATCCTGGCGCAGGACAACATCCGTTCGGTCGAGGTCATCGACTTCCCCGAGCTCGGCATGGAGGCGGTGTGGAAGATCGACGTCGTCGACTTCCCGGCGTTCGTCGTGGTCGACGACAAGGGCAATGACTTCTTCGCCGACACGCTCCGACCGGTTGCGCGCACGATCCAGGTGGGGCCGCCCGCCGATTCAGGCTGACAGCGGTCCGGCTAGTACCAGCCGTTGGACTGCCAGAAGGACCAGGCCTTCGTGGGCGAGCCGTAGCGCTCCTTGATGTACGCCGCACCGACCTTGATCTGCGCCAGCGGAGACTTCATGTACTCCTTGATGGAGTAGCCCCGGCTGGCGATGAAGCCACCGTTGACCTGGCCCAGGCCGTACCACGGACCATTGGGGTGGTTGTTGATCACGTCGTGGCGCCAATTGCTCTCGCGCCACCACATCGCCTTGAGCGCCCGGAACTCCGGGTAGCCCCAGCCGTAGCGCTCCCGGATGAAGGAGCGTGCCTGGGCGAGATTGCTCTCGGGGGTGGCCCGAGGGGTCACCTGGGTGGTCACCTGGGCCGAGCGGTCCTTGGCCCCGCGCTCGATCGGCGCGTAGTGGTACCGGCTGGAGCTCGGCCAGCCACTCTCGGCGTTGGGCGTGTGATCGCAGTTCCAACTCGCGCCCCACTGGCTCGACCAGTGGGACCAGCCGCGGCCGCCGTTGAAGGTCGTCCAGAAGGCGGCGTCCTGCCAGAAGCGGTTCCAGGTGTACATCGGCTTGCCTTCGAGGCGGTCCAGGGCGGCGAGGCCGGGGCGGCCGTAGACGGCCTCGATCTCGGGGCGCATCGCCCGCAGAGCACCGGCCGCGAGGCTGTAGGAGAACTGATAGGCACCGATGTGGGCGCTGGAACTCTCGCCGTAGCGACCACCGCTCTCGCGCTGGATCACGCAGAGGCGGTACTGCTCGAAGCGCTTGTCGTAGTACTTGCCGGTGTAGGTGCTCAGGCGGTAGCCCACCATGTCGCGCGCCTCGGGGGTGGTCCACGGCGCGTCACCGAGGTCGGGGGCGTCGGGGACCCGGGGCGCGCGCTCGTTGGGTGGGGGCTCCTCGGCACTCGGGGAGACGCTCGGTGCGGCAAGGGCAGCCGGCGCGGTGAGGGCTGTCGGGAGCGCCATCGTCGCGGCCGCAAGGGTCGCGGCGAGCACTCGTCGGGCAGATCTCGTGTTCGTCAGCACCGGACTACCGTGCCCAACGAATCCGGAAATGTCACGCCCAGATAACGGTGGAGCTGTGGATAACTTATGGATAAATCGCCCTTATCGGGCGAGTTGTCGCGATTTCACGGGGGCGGGGGCGTGATCCACCTCACACCGGCAATTCCTCAAGCATCTCGGTGACCAGGGCCGCGATCGGTGACCGTTCGGACCGCGTGAGGGTCACATGGGCAAAGAGCGGGTGACCCTTGAGCTTCTCGACGACGGCCACGATGCCGTCGTGGCGACCCACCCGAAGGTTGTCGCGCTGGGCGACGTCGTGGGTGAGGACCACCCGGGAGTCGCGACCGATCCGGGAGAGGACAGTGAGCAGGACATTGCGCTCCAACGACTGCGCCTCGTCGACGATGACGAAGGCATCGTGGAGGGAGCGACCCCGGATGTGGGTCAGCGGCAGGACCTCGAGCATGCCCCGGTCGAGGACCTCCTCGACCACCTCGGAGGTGGCCACGGCCCCGAGGGTGTCGAAG
>CAJBMR010000450.1 GCA_903954205.1 uncultured bacterium
GACTCCTCGGCGGGAGCGGCCTCAGCGGGAGCGGCCTCAGCGGGAGCGGCCTCAGCGGGAGCGGCCTCAGCGGGAGCAGCCTCGACAGGAGCCGCAGCCGCCGCAACGCCGGCTCCACCGATGATCGAAGGATCGGCCTCGGCCTTGATGCGCAGCGCATCGACCGTGCGAGCCGCCTGCGACAGGGGCGCCGCGAAGAGCGACACGGCCTGCGACATGGACGCCTTCATGGCGCCGGCAAGCTTGGACAGCAGCACCTCGCGGGACTCAAGGTCAGCAAGCTTCTTCACCTCGGCCGCATCGAGTACGCGACCGTCCATGTAGCCGGCCTTGAGCACGAGGAGCGGGTTGTCCTTGGCAAAGTTTTTGAGGCTCTTCGCCCCCTCGACCGGATCGCCCTTGATGAAGGCGATGGCACTCGGGCCCGAGAGCAGCGCGTCGAAGCCCTCGACGCCGGCCTCGCGGGCAGCGATCTTGGTGAGGGTGTTCTTCACGACCGCGTAGTTGGCCACACCCTGGAGGGAACGGCGCAGCTGGCTGATCTGCGACACCGTGAGGCCGCGGTACTCGGTGAGCACGGCCGCGGTGGAGGTGCGGAACTCCTCTGCGAGTTCAGCAACGGTGGCGGCCTTGTCTTCGCGAGCCATGGGCTCCTCCTGCTCCTCTGCGTCGGCCCCTGGGGGCCAGGCGACCCGTGGGGTGCGCACGCAGGGCAGGTCCGCCGCAATCGGCGGGCTCAACCTGCGCAGGCGACCCGTTGGGTCCTTCATCAGCCCCTGGGGGCTTCAACCGGCGGTCTTTGGTCTTGGGTGAGGCTACGGGGCCGGGAGGGTCGACGTCAAAACGGTCGAGCCCCCCGCCCCCGGCGGTGCTACTCCGAGCCCTCGCCAGCACCACGCGAGGTCGCCTGCGGGTCCACCGGGATGCCCGGCCCCATGGTCGCCGACACCGTGACCTTCTTGACGTAGCGACCCTTGGCGGCCGAAGGCTTGGCGCGCAGGATCTCGTCCAGGGCGGCGAGGTAGTTTTCGGTGAGCTGGGCCTCGCTGAAGGAGGCGCGGCCCACGGGGAAGTGCAGGTTGGAGTTCTTGTCGACGCGGAACTCGATCTTGCCGCCCTTGATGTCCTCGACGGCCTTGGCGACGTCCATGGTCACCGTGCCGGTCTTGGGGTTGGGCATGAGGCCGCGCGGGCCGAGGACCTTGCCCAGACGGCCGACCTTGCCCATGAGGTCGGGGGTGGACACGGCCGCATCGAAGTCGGTCCAGCCGCCGGCGACGCGCTCGATGAGCTCGTCGCTGCCGACCTCATCGGCTCCTGCGGCGCGCGCCTCCTCGGCCTTCTCACCAGCAGCGAAGACGATCACGCGCGCCGTCTTGCCCGTGCCGTGAGGGAGGTTGACCGTGCCGCGGACCATCTGGTCGGCCTTGCGCGGATCGACGCCGAGACGCATGGAGACCTCGATGGCGGGGTCGAACTTGGTCTTGGCGGTCTGCTTGGCGATCGCCATAGCCGCCTGAGGGGCGTAGAGGAGATCGGGATCGATCAGCTCCATGGCCTGGCGGTAAGCCTTGCTGCGCTTCATTACTGCTCCCATCGTGATGGAGGTTGTGGTCGGCGGACCGCGCTCGGCCCTCCCACACCCGCCGCGGCGCGGCGGGAATTCTGGTGACTACTCGCTGACGGTGACGCCCATCTGGCGCGCGGTGCCCTCGATGATCTTCATCGCGGCATCGACGTCATTGGCGTTGAGGTCGGGCATCTTGGCCTCGGCGATCTCGCGCACCTGGGCCCGCGTGATCGAACCGGCGACCGCCGGCGGGGCTCCCGAGCCCTTCTCGAGGCCCGCGGCCTTGAGGATCAGGCGGGAGGCCGGAGGCGTCTTGAGCGTGAAGTCGAAGGAGCGGTCTTCGTAGACCGTGATCTCCACGGGGATCACCTGGCCGCGCTGGTTCTCGGTCGCGGCGTTGTAGGCCTTGCAGAAGTCCATGATGTTGACGCCGTGCTGGCCGAGGGCAGGACCCACCGGCGGGGCAGGGTTCGCCTGGCCGGCCTGGATCTGGAGCTTGATCATGCCGGAGATCTTCTTCTTGGGTGCCATGGTGATGTCCTCGCTGCTGTCAGTTCTTCTGGATCTGGCCGAAGGCCAGCTCGACGGGGGTCTCTCGCCCGAAGATCTCGACGAGGCCGGTGACCTTCTGGGCCTCGATGTTGATCTCGGAGATGGTGGCGTGCAGGGTCGCGAAGGGGCCGTCGACCACGGTCACGGAGTCGCCGACCGAGAAGTCCACGACGCGCACCTCGGTCGGGGCTGCACCAGGGCTTCCGCCGGCCGCCGCCGGTGCACCGGGCTTGCGTTCGGGCGTCGGGGCCAGGATCGCGACGACCTCATCGAGGGAGAGCGGCGAGGGCTGGTGCCCATGGCCCACGAAGCCGGTCACGCCGGGGGTGTGGCGCACGGCACCCCAGGACTCATCCGTCAGATCCATACGGACCAGGACGTATCCGGGGAACTTCGTGCGGCGGACTAGCTTGCGCTGGCCCTGCTTGATCTCGGTGACTTCCTCCATCGGCACCTCGACCTGGAAGATGTAATCCTCCATGTTGAGGGACGTAATGCGGGTCTCGAGATTCGACTTCACCCGATTCTCGTAGCCGGCGTACGAATGCACGACGAACCACTCGCCCGCAGCCATGCGCATCTGCTCGCGGAAGGCCTCGACGGGGTCTTCCTCTTCGGCGACTTCCTCGGCGACGATCTCTGCCACTTCCTCCGCAACGATTTCTGCCTCGACCACGGCCACAACGGCTTCGTCGACAGCGATCTCGTCTGCCACCGCCTCTTCGACGACGATGTCTTCTGCCACCGTCTCCTCGACGGCGACGTCGCCGACATACGCCTCGGGTGCCACGTCAGCGCCTTCGGTCTGGAAGACGAGCGTGGGCGCCGGGGCGGCGTCAGCAGACTCGGTGGTGGGGAAGTCGGTCACGGGTGTCAGGGCTCCTGCTGCTCGGTGCTCATCTAGAAGGGGTGCTCATCTAGAAAGGGTGCTCATCTAGAAGGGGTGCTCATCCGAAGATGAAGAGCACCCCTCGGGTAAAGACGTAGTCGTACACGGCCACGATCGCTGCCATCACTGCGACGAAGACAATGACCACGATGGTGTAGGTGACCAGTTCCTTGCGGGTCGGCCAGATCACCTTGCGGAGTTCGGCCACCACCTGGCGCAGGAAGAGCGCAAGCCGCCCAAAGAGGGACAGCTTGACGTCGCCGCGGGCTTCGCTGCTCACGTGACCTTCCTGTCGTCGTGCGGTTGGAACATGAACGGTTTGAGCGTGGATCTGTGCTGTGGAGCGTCGAGCAGGGCCGGAGGGACTCGAACCCCCAACCACCGGTTTTGGAGACCGGGACTCTACCAATTGAGCTACGGCCCTCAGGCGACCGTCGCACCTGCAGAGCGCCTGCGGGCAGGCGTCAACAGGGTGGGAAAGCCACCGGCTACGGGAGTCTACGTGGCCCGGTGTCAGCGGGTCCAATCACCCTCCCCGCACCGCCTCAGCCCACACCCGGCCAGGCTGGTTGGATTCCCCCATGGCCTCCCGAGTCTCCCGGCGCCTTGCCGCCATCACCGAGTCCGCGACCCTCGCCGTCGATGCCAAGGCCAAGGCCCTCAAGGCGGCCGGTCGCCCCGTCATCGGCTTCGGGGCGGGAGAGCCCGACTTCCCCACGCCTGACTACATCGTCGAGGCGGCCGTGGCCGCCTGCCGCGACCCCCGATGGCACCGCTACACCCCCGCGGCCGGCCTGCCTGAGCTGCGCGAGGCCGTCGCGGCCAAGACCCTGCGAGACAGCGGCTACGACGCCAAGGCCAGCCAGGTCCTCATCACCAACGGCGGCAAGCAGGCCCTCTACAACGCGTTCGCCGCGCTCCTCGACCCCGGCGACGAGGCGATCCTCCCCGCGCCATACTGGACGACGTACCCCGAGGCCATCAAGCTCGCGGGTGGCACGCCCGTCATCGTCGACACCGACGAAGCCAGCGGATACCGCGCCACGGTGGAGCAGTTGGAGGCCGCACGCACGCCACGCACCAAGCTGCTCGTCTTCGTCTCCCCGTCCAACCCGACCGGGGCCGTCTACACACCCGAGCAGGTGGCGGCGATCGGCCGGTGGGCGGCTGAGCACGGCATCTGGGTCGTCACCGATGAGATCTACGAGCACCTCGTCTACGGCGATGCGGAGTTCGCGTCGATGCCCGTGCTGGTGCCCGAGATCGCCGACACCTGCGTCATCGTCAACGGAGTGGCCAAGACCTACGCCATGACCGGATGGCGCGTGGGCTGGATGATCGGGCCCGACGACGTCATCAAGGCCGCGGGCAATCTCCAGTCGCATGCGACGTCGAATGTCGCCAACGTCTCCCAGGTCGCGGCCCTGGCTGCTGTCTCCGGCGACCTCACGGCGGTCGACGAGATGAAGGTCGCCTTCGACCGTCGCCGTCACCTCATCGTTGACCTGCTGTCGGCGATCCCCGGTGTCGACTGCCCCACACCCGAGGGCGCGTTCTACGTCTACCCCTCCGTCAAGGGGGTGCTCGGCAAGGAGATCCGCGGTCAGCGACCGGCGTCGTCGGCCGAACTCGCCGGGCTGATCCTCGACGAGGCCGAGGTCGCGGTGGTGCCGGGAGAGGCATTCGGCACTCCGGGCTACCTGCGGCTGTCCTACGCCACCAGCGACGCCGACATCCAGGAGGGCGTGGCCCGCATGGCGGCGCTCATCGGCGAGGCCCGCTGACCTCGAGCGCCGAATTCGAGCGGAGAAGGTCGTTGATCAACCTCATGCGCTCGAGATTCAGGCATCCGCTCCGTGATTGTGCGGCTGCGTGGCAGTGAGACTCGCACGGAGCCGCACAATCGTGCGCCGGTGACGCTGGTCGACACCACCTGGCGCGGCTGCCGCGATTAATCGAGCGCGCAGCCGAGCAGCACCGGCTCGGGCACGAGCTGGATCCCGAATCGATCGTGTACGCCGTCACGGACCTCACGGGCGAGTGCGACGATGTCGGCGGTCGAGGCGGAGCCGCGGTTGGTGATCGCGAGGGCGTGCTTGGTCGACAGTCGCGCCGCCCCTGCCGCGGGATAGCCGCGCGGGTAGCCCGCCTGCTCCACGAGCCACGCGGCACTGGTCTTCACCGTGCCATCCGCCTGGGCCCAGGCGGGTGCCCCCTCCGGGACTGCGTCGGCGTCCACCAGGGGGTTGGTGAAGAACGACCCGACGCTCCACGTGTCGTGATCCGCGGCGTCGAGCACCATCCCCTTGCGGCGCCGCAGGTCGAGCACTGCCTCGCGGACGTCGCCTGAGGCGGCCCGATCCCCCACAGCGACCCCGAGGCGCGCCGCGAGCTCGGCATAGCCGACGGGCGCCGACATCGACCCGAGCGGGAGTTGGAACGTGACGGAAAGGATCACGTGGCGGCCGGGGTCCGCCTTGAAGCGCGACGTGCGATAGGCGAAGCCGCAATCCCCGGCAGCGATGACCTCGATGCGGCGCGCGGTGCGGTCGTACGCCGTCACGCGGGCAATGGTGTCGGCGACCTCCTGGCCATAGGCACCGACGTTCTGGATCGGAGTGGCTCCGGTGAGCCCGGGGATGCCGGAGAGCGCCTCGATGCCGGACCACTCCTCGGCCACGGTGCGGGCGACCAGGTCATCCCACGGCTCGCCCGCGGCGACGGTGACCCAGGCACCCGCGCAGGCATCCACCGACACCTCGACGCCTCGGGTGCGGACGAGCACGACAGTGCCTGGCACGCCCTCGTCCGTCACGACGACGTTGCTGCCGCCACCCAGGATCGTGAGCGGCTCACCCGCGGCGTCCGCGGTGCTGATGGCCTCGATGAGCTCGGCGTCGGTCTCAGCGACGACCAGCCGCTCGGCGGGTCCGCCGGTGCGCAGGGTCGTGAAGCCCGACAGGGGCGGCTCTGCCGCGTTGGCGATCACGGCAGTCGGACGATGGCCCAGGCGTTGCCCAGGACCTTCTGGCCCTCATATGTCGCCGTGAGCATCACCTTGGCGCGACCGCCCTCGAGCAACTCCGTCACCTCGCCGGAGACCTCGATGACCGAGCCGGCATCGTCGTCGGCGACGGGCACCGGGCGGGTGAAGCGGACGGCGTACTCCTCGAGTCGACCCGGATCCCCGAGCCAATCGGTGACGACGCGGGCTGCCTCAGCCATGGTGAACATGCCGTGGGCGATGACATCGGGCAGGCCGACGGCGCGGGCGAAGCGCTCATTCCAATGGATCAGGTTGAAGTCGCCGGAGGCGCCGGCGTAGCGCACGAGATCAAAGCGCGTGACACGGAAAGTCTGAGGCGGCAGCGTGGTTCCCACGAGGACGTCGCTCATGCGGACTCCTCGGCTGTGCCGCGGGCCACGATGACGGTGGTCGTGGTGACCACGTGCTCGCCCGCCTCCGTCGTCAGGTCGACGCGCGTGGTGAGGATGTCATTGCCCGCCACGGCGCGGATCGCCTCGATGGTGGCGGTGGCGACGAGCGCATCGCCTGCCACGATCGGCCGGGAGTAGGAGAAGCGCTGCTCTCCATGGACGACACGGGAGTAGTCGAGACCGAGCTCGGGATCCATCGCCGCCTGGCTCGAGCCGGCGTAGGCGATCACGAAAGCAAACGTCGGCGGAGCGACGACATCGGAGTAGCCGAGGGACCGGGCCGCCGCGAGGTCGTGATACGCCGGATTGGCATCGCCGATCGCGGTCGCGAACTCGCGCACCTTTTCGCGACCGACGACGTACGCACCTGTGGGCGGATACGTCCGCCCCACGAGTGCCGCGTTGAGGGTCAGCGGGTCTCCTTGTGCATGGTGTGCTTGTTGCAATTGGGGCAGAACTTCGACACCTCAAGACGATCCGGATCGTTGCGCCGGTTCTTCTTGGTGATGTAGTTGCGGTTCTTGCAGTCCTCGCAGGCCATGGTGATCTTCGGCCGAACGTCGGATGACTTGCTAGCCACGGGGCCCTCCTGTTGTACGGACGCCGGGGCGCCCTCGGTGCGACTTGCGTCGCAGGTGCGACTTGCGTCGCGGGTGCGACTCGCGTCGCGGGTGCGACTCGCGTCGCGTGTGCGGCTTGCGCCGCGTCGTAGCGGAGGCCGGACTTGAACCGGCGACACAGCGATTATGAGCCGCTTGCTCTACCAGGCTGAGCTACTCCGCCCCTGGTGGTTCGGGTCCTGGGACGGACCCGGCCGAGCCCCTTTACGGAATCGAA
>CAJBMR010000451.1 GCA_903954205.1 uncultured bacterium
ACGACGAGCGGGAACGGCGCGACGAGGATTCGGGTGGACGCAGGGACCTTCACTCCGGCGGCCTCAGCGATCTCACGTGCGGACTTGCCCACCCAGGCGGTGTTGAACGCCGTCCCCTGGAAGACGATCTCGCGCACCCGGTCGATCTCCTCGCCCTCGAGGATGTAGGCACCCTCGCGACGGAG
Organism: uncultured bacterium; assembly: GCA_903954205.1. Taxonomy (GTDB): domain Bacteria; phylum Actinomycetota; class Actinomycetes; order S36-B12; family S36-B12; genus Mxb001. Next base: position 186 of record CAJBMR010000451.1, read on the forward strand.
TGCGGTGGCAAGGGCTTCCGCGGCGCGCTCCTCGACGATGAGGACCGATTCGTTGGTGCACAGGATGGAGTTGTCGAAGGACTTGCTCGCAACGATCCTGCGGGCGGCGGCGACGAGGTCGGCCGTGGCGTCGACGACGACGGGGACATTGCCTGGCCCCACCCCGATGGCGGGATTGCCGCTGCGGTAGGCCGCGCGCACCATGGCGCTGCCACCCGTGGCGACGATGACATCGACGCGCTCATCGGTCATGAGGGCATTGATGAGCGGAATTGAAGGCTCTTCGACGACCTGGATGCACCCGTCGGGAGCCCCGGCCGCTACGGCAGCCTCGGCCATTGCCCGCGCTGCCTCAGCGCAGACCTTCTTGGCGAAGGGGTGCGGGCTGATGATGATCGCATTGCGAGTGAGCAGCGCGAGCATGATCTTGAAGAAGACCGTGGCGACGGGGTTTGTGGAGGGAGTGGGGGCAAGGATGACGCCTGCCGGGCGGGGCACCTCGACGATCCCGCGGTCGGCATGCACGGTCGGTGTCACGTAGTCGTGGTCGCCGTAGGTGTTCCAGATGCCGATCGAGCAGGCGACGTTCTTGAGCTTCTTGTGCTCGGCGACTCCGAAGCCCGTCTCTGCGACGGCGGACTCTCCGAACTCCCCGGCCATCCGCTCTCCGGCCTCGGCCGCGGCCTTGGCGATGCGGCGTACCGACTCGATGTCGTAGTTCGCGAAGCTGAGGGCTGCCCACTCGGCCCGCTCGACCATGGCACGTCCGCGCGGCACCCCGGCCGGCTCGAGGGGGATGTCGGCGAGTACGGCGGTCATGGGCGGGCTCCCCGGATGCCGCGCACCTCGCGGTAGGCGCGTCCGATGGCCACCTCGGCGCGATCAAGGACCTCGTCGACGACCTCGGGCTTGAGCAGGATGCCGGGCTTGAACTGAAGGACTCGCGGATCGAGTGTGGAGAAGATCGCCCAGACGCCGTTCTCGTAGAGATGACGCATGACGTACTTCGCGCCCTGCGGGTCGTTGAACTCCAGGCCGAGGATGACGCCGTCCTGGCGAATACCCACGAACCAGTCGGGGTACTCCGCCTGGATAGCGCGCAGGCCCTGGCCCACACGGTCGGCGATGTAGTGCACCATCGACCGGGTCTCGGGGCGCGAGCAGATCTCCAGCGCCTTGATGGCCGCGATGCAGCCGAGCTCGGCTCCACCGAAGGTCGAGATGTGGCCGAAACCGTCCTCGGTGAGCCAGCCGGCGCACTCTTCACGAGCGAGGACGCACGCGATGGGGTACATGCCGCCGGAGATCCCCTTGCCCGTGACCATGATGTCCGGCTGGATCCCGGCCTTGGCGATGCCCCACAGTTCGCCCGTGCGCATGAGGCCGGTCTGCACCTCGTCTGCGATGTAGAGAGCGTCGTACTCCTCGCAGAGCTTCTTGACCGCGTGGAGGTATCCGGGATCGGGAAGCGGGAAGCCGTAGGTCGCGGGAATCGTCTCCATGATGACCGCGGCGACGTCGCGACCCCGCAGGGCGTCCTCCATCGCGTCAAGGTCGTTGAAGGGGACGTGCGGGAAGTCCTCGGGCTGATCGGCGAGGAAGAGCTTGGAGAAGCGCTCGTCACCGGTGCCGACGGCCAGGCCGGTGTGACCGTGGTAGGCCTTGATGATCGACACGATCTTGCGCTTTTGCGTGGCGTGGCGGGCTGTCTTGAGCGCGATGTCGATGGCCTCGCCGCCGCCGGAGCCGTACATCACCTTGGTCAGACCTGCGGGAGCTGACGTCACCAGGGCCTCTGCGAGTGCGGTGCGGGCCAGGGCGGGGAAGTGGTGGTTGCCGATGTCGAAGTGCTGCATGGCCACCGTGAGCGCCTGCACAACCTCGGGGTTGCGGTGTCCGAGGTTGTAGGTGCCTCCGTTGAGGTGCAGGTCGATCAGGCGCTTGCCTGACATATCCCAGAGGTAGTACTCCTCGCGACGGTCGATGACGAGGGGGACCCCGGAGTCGATCCAGAACTGCGTCTTGCCGGGATTCCAGTACTCCTTGGCCTTGTCGAGCACCTCGGCTTTGGAGGAGAAGGAGAAGACCCCGTAGTCGTACTCGGGGGCGGCGGCCGTGTCGGACACAGGAACAACATACCAAATATTCATACCAAATCAAGACCGAAAGAGAGACCAATATCTTGGATTTTTGGGGGACCAAAGCACCGAAAGTCCTTGTCCTCGGGCAGGGGGATCGGGATACTGCCGTCCGTGTGACGTGGGTCACGCAGCCTTTCGCGCCCCCCCCGGAGGAGATATGTCGATCAGCCCCGACGGCCCGAAGGCCATGCCGGGAGACCACCAGATCAGTTCAGCGGACTCCGCCAGGCTCAAGGCCGGCGCCGTAGGCCTGGTCGGTGTCCTCCTCATGGCCGTCGCCAACGCCGCCCCGATCACGGCTATGAGCTTCAACGTGCCGATTGCCATCGGCTACGGCAATGGCATCAGCGCCTCTGCCGGATTCCTCTTCGCCACGATCGTCCTGACGATCTTCGCTGTCGGATTTGTCTCCATGGCGCGCTACATCACGACTGCCGGTGCCTTCTATGGGTTCATCACCCAGGGTCTCGGCCAGTTGTGGGGCATGGCATCGGGCCTCATTGCGGCCGTGGCCTACATCATCTTCGAGGCATCACTCGTCGGCGGATTCTCCTACTTCGCATCCGAGTACGTCCTCAAGCCCGCGGGCATCAACGTCAACTGGATGATCATCGCGGCCATCGGCATCATCATCATCGCGGTTCTCACCTACTACTCGGTGACCCTCGCGGCGGGTGTCCTCGGCGTGACCCTCGTGCTCGAGGTGCTCCTCCTCGGAGCCCTCGGACTCAGCGTGCTCTTCAAGGGTGGCCCGGACGGCTACATGTTCGGTGAGATCGTGCCCCCGCAGAACGCCTTTACGAGCCTGCCTGAAGACGCCTTCGGCACGGGTGTGGCCGCGGGCGTTGCCGCGATCGGCATCTTCTTTGCCTTCTGGTCGTGGGTCGGCTTCGAGACGACCGCCGTCTACGGCGAGGAGTCCAAGAACCCCAAGCGCAATGTCCCGATCGCCACGATGATCGCGGTCATCGGCCTCGGCTTGTTCTACACCTTCATGTCCTGGATGGTGGTCGTCGGCAACGGTGCGGCGAAGTCCGTCGAGGTCTCCGCTGGTGCGGCCCCCGTCGACCTGTGGCTGGGGCTCGTCGACGCCAATCTCGGCGGCTTTATGGTCCTGGCCTACAAGATCCTTCTCGTCGTCGGATCCTTCGCATGCGCCATGGCCTTCCACAACGCGGCCTCGCGCTACATCTTCGCTATGGGCCGGGAGAGCGCCTCGGGCTTCCTGCGTCGCAGCATCGGATCGGTTAACGCCAAGCACGGGTCACCCGCGACGGCCTCGTTCGTGCAGAGCGGCATCACGCTGGTGCTGTGCATCCTCTTCCTCCTCTTCACCAACGTGTACATCGAGGGCGAGGCTGTGCCCGAGCTCGTCCCCTACGTCAACGTCTACGGACTCCTCGCCCTTATCGGCACGGCGATGATCCTCATCGTCCAGACGATCACGTCCTTTGCCGTGATTTCGTTCTTCTGGGTCAAGAAGGTGCATAAGGGCAACGTGATCGCGACGTTGATCTGTCCCATCCTGGGTGCTATCGGCATGCTCTACGCCCTCTGGCTGCTGTGGTCTAATCGCAACTTCGCAGCGGGCCTCGCAGCCGACAGCCTGGTGTTCACGCTCATGCCGCTCTATGTCATCGGCCTGCTGATCATCGGCTTCGGTTATGCGGCCTGGGTGAGGGCTAAGCGACCCGATCTCTACGCCGAGATCGGTCGCACCACGATCGAAGAGGCGCACGAGCGCGTCTGACCTAGTTGAGGGGTGCGCCACTCGGGGGCGCACCCCTCGCTATGTCACGATGGGCCGACTTCCACGGGCGAGCGCGAGAGGTGGTCGGTGCATGGCGCGGATGAATCGCTTCGAGGTGGATCTGGATCTCGCGCGGGGCATGTGTGCGGCAGCGCTGAGTTGCGCGGCCGACCAGGGCATCCTCGTGTCGGTTGCCGTCGTCGACGCCGGCGGCCACCTCGTCGCATTCGAGCGCATGGATGGCGCGGAGATCGCGGGGCCGGTGCTCGCGCCAGACAAGGCCTACACCGCTGTGTCCCATCGCGCCGCCACCGACGAACTCTCCGACGCTGTGGCGCCGGGCGGTGATCTCATGGGCATGCATTCAGCCGACCACGGTCGCTACATCGCCTTCGCTGGTGGATTACCCCTCTGGGATGGGGATCGCGTCATCGGTGGCGTCGGTGTCAGCGGGGGCACTGGCGGGCAGGACCGTGCATGCGCGGAGGCCGCGCTCGCGGTCTAC
>CAJBMR010000452.1 GCA_903954205.1 uncultured bacterium
ATCACCATGCCGGCATGCTGCGAATAGCCGATGCCGACGCCGCCGCCATGATGCAGCGACACCCAGGTGGCGCCTGACGCGGTGTTGAGGAGCGCGTTCAAGAGTGGCCAGTCCGACACGGCGTCGGAGCCGTCGATCATGCCCTCGGTCTCGCGGTTGGGGGAGGCAACGGATCCACAGTCCAGGTGATCACGCCCGATGACGATGGGTGCCGATACCTCGCCCTTGGCGACCATCTCGTTGAAGCGCACGCCGGCCACGTCGCGTTCGCCGTAGCCGAGCCAGCAAATGCGGGCGGGCAGGCCCTGGAAGGCCACGCGCTCCTCGGCCATGGTGATCCAGCGGCGCAGGTGGTCGTTGTCGGGGAAGAGATCGAGCACCGCGCGGTCGGTGGCCATGATGTCCTTCGGGTCACCGCTCAGCGCCACCCAGCGGAACGGGCCCTTGCCCTCGCAGAAGAGCGGGCGGATGTACGCCGGGATGAAGCCGGGGAACTCGAAGGCGCGGGGGAATCCACCCAGGCGGGCCTCATCGCGGATGGAGTTGCCGTAGTCGAAGACCTCGGCGCCGCCGTCCATGAAGCCGACCATCGCCTCGACGTGCTTGGCCATGGAGACGCGTGCGCGATCGGTGAACTCCTCAGGCTTCTTCGCGGCGTAGTCCGGCCCGTCAGCGAGGTCGATGTCCTCGGGGAGGTAGCTCAGCGGGTCGTGCGCACTCGTCTGGTCGGTGACGATGTCGATCTCGACGCCGCGGCGCAGCAACTCGGGGAAGACAACGGCGGCATTGCCGAGCACGCCGACCGAGAGGGCGCGCCGCTCCTTCTTGGCGGCCATCACGCGCGCGATGGCATCGTCAAGGTCGTGGGCGACCTCATCGAGGTAGCGGTCCTTCACGCGCTTGGCCAGACGCGTGGGGTCGACATCGACGACGAGGCACACGCCCTCGTTCATCGTCACGGCCAGCGGCTGCGCACCACCCATGCCACCGCACCCGGCGGTGAGAGTGAGCGTGCCAGCAAGCGTGCCGCCGAACTTCTTGGCCGCGACGGCGGCGAAGGTCTCGTAGGTGCCCTGCAGGATCCCCTGCGTGCCGATGTAGATCCATGAGCCGGCCGTCATCTGGCCGTACATCGTCAGGCCGAGCTGCTCCAGGCGCCGGAACTCCGGCCAGTTGGCCCAGTCGCCCACGAGATTGGAGTTGGCGATGAGCACGCGCGGCGCCCACTCATGTGTGCGGAAGACACCGACGGGCCGACCGGACTGCACGAGCATCGTCTCGTCGTCGGCGAGGGTGGTGAGCGTGCGGATCATCGCGTCGAAGGACGCCCAGTCACGCGCCGCGCGTCCGGTGCCGCCGTAGACGACGAGCTTGTCGGGGTGCTCGGCCACCTCAGAGTCGAGGTTGTTCTGCAGCATGCGCAGCGCGGCCTCCTGCGGCCAGCCGCGCGCGGTGAGAGTGGTGCCGCGCGGCGCGGAGACAGGGCGTGCGCCGGGGAGTGCGTCTGACATGTCAGTCCTCCAGTGTGTTGAGAGGCCCGGTCACGGTCTCAGCCGCACGGACGACGGATCCGTCGCGCACGAGGCGGGCGACGGCATTGATCTCGGGCGCTAGGTGGCGATCGGGGCCCGGGCCGGGCACGTCAGCACGCAGAAGGGCGATGACCGCTCCGGTCGCGTCGCTGGGTGCGATGGGTGCGCGCAGATCGAGGGCGCGGGCCGCGGTGAGGATCTCGATAGC
>CAJBMR010000453.1 GCA_903954205.1 uncultured bacterium
CCGCTGAAACCAGTGTTAACGAAAAGAACAGGTACTCCGCGGCGAGCTGAGTGCCCGAGGAGTGCGCGTCGAGAGGTGTCGATGCCGTGGCGAACGGCCTCGGTCAGCCCCTGGTCGATCGCGGTCGCGACGTCGCTCAACGTCGTGGGCCAGGGGAATTCGTAGGTGCGGTACTCGATGCTCCACACGGCAAAGCCGTGCGAGGCGAGGTCGAGGGAGGTGGCCTCCTCGAGATCGAGCCGCCACACGGGGCGCCAGTAGCCCCCGTGGATCACGATGACGAGCGGTGGTCGCTCGGTATCCGGGATGAACCACTCGCCGAACTGCCGCGGTTGCTCGCCGTACGGCTCGATGAAGCGGCGCATCGTCAGCTCAGGCGCCGGCGCAGGGCATCGGCGACGCGCCAGCAGTCGAGGTACGTAGAGTAAAGCGGCACGGGCGCGAATCGGATGATGTCGGGATTGCGCGTGTCCGCGATGACGCCGTCGAGGTCACGCAGAATGGCGGCGATTTCGTGGATGTCGCGCGTGAAGCGCACCGAGAGCTGGCAGCCGTGACGTGCGGAGTCGGCGGGGGTGACGATCTCCAGGGCGCCCGGCGGCACTGAGCCCGCGACCTCGGCGAGGAGCTCACGAAGGTAGCCGGTGAGGCGCAGGCTGCGCGCGCGCAGAGAATCCATGCCCACGTCGTCGAAGACCTCCAGCGACACCTGGACCGGAGCCATCGCGAAGATCGGGGGGTTCGAGACCTGCCACGCATCGGCCGTCGGCGGGGGGTCGAACTCGCGTTCCATACGGAAGCGCAGATCCGAGCGCGTGCCCCACCACCCGGCGAGCCGCGGCAGTGAGGTGTCGCGGGCGTGCCGCTCGTGGATGAAGCAGCCGGCAAGGGAGCCCGGCCCGGAGTTGAGGTACTTGTAGGAGCACCAGGCCGCGAAGTCGACGTCCCAGTCGTGGAGGGTCATGGGCACATTGCCGGCGGCATGCGCGAGGTCCCAGCCGACGTAGGCGCCGATCTCGTGGCCCGCGGCCGTGATCGCGGGCATGTCCATCCACTCTCCGGTGAGGTAATTCACCGCACTGAAGAACACGACGGCGACCTCGTCGCCGAGTTCGCGGATCTTGGCGATGACGTCCTCGGTGCGCAGGATGTCCTCGCCCTCGCGGGGGCGCATGCGGATGACGTGCTCGTCGGGATTGAGGCCGTGCCAGCGCACCTGCGAAGCGATGGCGTAGCCATCGGAGGGGAAGACGATGTCCTCCATGATCACCTTGGTGCGCGCGCCGCTCGGCCGGTAGAAGGTCGCGAACATCAGGTGGATGTTGACGGTCAGGGAATTCATCACGACGACCTCGTGCGGAAGCGCACCTACGAGTCTTGCGGCGGGCTCGGTGAGAGCCTCGTGATAGTCCTTCCACGGCCGCGGCCCGGTGAGCTGACCCTCGACTCCCCACGCGGCCCATCGCTCGAACTCCACGAGCAGTGCCTCGCGTGTGCCCCTGGGCTTGAGTCCGAGTGAATTGCCGGCCATGTAGGCCACCTCGGGGTACGCCGATCCGGGGGCATCGGGGTAGTCCAGCGGCGGCACGAACGGCGGGATGAGGAACCTGTCGCGCCAGCCGGGGTCAGCCGCGTCGAGCGCGGGGTCAGGGGGGCGCATGCGTCAGATTCTCGTCCGCGCGGACCAGAGTTCGGGGAAGGCCTGCCGCTGAAGGCTCTTCTCGAGCCAGGTCAGGCCTGCGGATCCGCCCGTGCCACCCTTCGCGCCCATCGCTCTGCGCACGGCGATGAGATGCCAGTAGCGCCAGGTGCTGAACTCCTCGGCGATGTCGGTGAGCGACTCGGCCAGCTGGCGTAGCGGCTCGCCGTGGCCGGTGTCCTCGTAGACCTTCACCCATACGTCTTCGACGCCCGCGTCCCACTCGTGCGTGCGGGTGATCTCGGCATCGAGGACCTTCTGCGGCACGGCGTAGCCCTGTCGCGAGAGATAGGCGAGCGCATCGTCGTAGAGGCTCGGCGCCTCGAAGGCCGCCACGAGTTCGGCGTAGTGATTGCCGGCGACATGCTTGTGCGGGCGCATGAGCGCAGGATCCTTGAAGCCCAAGAGGAATTCCATGTGCCGGTAGAGGAACGACTGGAATCCCGAGGCCTCACCGAGTGCGTCGCGGAAGGCGTTGAAGTCGGTGGGCGTCATCCACTTGAAGCTGCCCCACGATGCATTCAGTCCGCGGAAGTGGTCGTTGCTACGCCGCAGTGCGATCAGTGCCTCGGACAGGTCGTCGTCGCGCAGGGCACGCTGGGCGGTGCGCCACTCGAAGGCGATCAGGTTGAAATAGAGCTCCATGATCTGAGAGAGGACGAGGAACATGTACTCGCCGGGCTCGTCTGTCATGGTCCGCTGCAGGGTCGCCAGCGTCGAGGAGCGGACGTAGGCGTCGTAGGGCGTCGTTTCCTCGAACTCCACCTTCGGTGCCTGGGCCGGGGTCTGCGGGGCGCCTTCTGCAGTCCCGTCCGCGGGGCGGCCCGGCTGCCGGTTCGAGGGATTGCGGCGGCTGGTCATGGGCTCAGTGTGGTCCCTGCGAGGGCACCTCCACCAGGGACCTTCGGCATTAACTGGAGCAGGCATAGGCGGACGCCTACCTCCCGCGCGAGCATCGTCCGAACGGTTGAGGAACCATAGGGGCCGCCCATTCGTCAGCATGGGTAAGAGCCGGACGGCTCGGCCCCTCGCCAGGGGCAGACAGGAAGCAGGATCACATGCGCTCGAACGCCCGTCGCGGCCTCAGCATCGCGGCCGCCAGCATCATCGCCCTGGGTGGAGCCGGTGTGCTCACCGCCTGTGGCGGTTCGTCCGAGAGTACGACGTCCAGCTCTGCTGCGGCGCCGTCGGAATCCACGGGAGGGGAGGCCGGCATGATCGGTCCCGTCATCGTTGAGCCCGGCCAGACCACCGCAGAGGTGGCCGTGGGTCGCGTCATCACCTTCAATGTCGACGACGTCATGGCCTGGACGATTTCCTCCAGCGATGAGGCCGTTCTGGCCGTCACCGCTGGCAAGGACGACGGCTCGGCCCAGTTCCTCCCGGGCGGCGAGGCCCTCGCGCCCGGCACGGCTGAGGTCACCCTCACCAACATGGACAACACAGATGAGACGTGGGTCGTCACGGTGACCGTGACCGAGTAGGGCCACTCTCACAGCGATCCCCCGCGCCACACCCATGGTGTGACCGGGGGATTGCTGTCTTTTGCGGGAGAAGTGGAGGACACTGGGGCCATGTGGTGGCTGCTCATCGTCGTCGTCCTCCTGGCGGTGCTGGTCGTCTTTGGCATCGTGCAGTTCAACAAGTTGCGCCGACTCGACGTGCTGTGCACCGGGGCGATCGGCGACATCGACACCCTCCTCACCAAGCGTGCGGACCTGGTGCCCAATCTCGTCGAGACGGTCAAGGGGGCGCGTGACTTCGAGTCATCGACGATCGAGGCGGTGACCACGGCGCGCACGCGCAGCCAGGCCGCGCAGTCGATCGACGAGAAGTCCGCGGCAGACGCGTCGATGACGGGAGCGCTCGGGCGCCTCTTCGCGGTGGCCGAGGCATATCCGCAGCTCACGGCGACATCCAACTTCCAGACGCTGCAGGTGCAACTCGCGGACATCGAGGGGCAATTGCAGTTCGCCCGACAGTTCTACAACGACTCGGTCGTCCACCTCAACACCGCGCTGCGCACCATTCCCTCGATGTGGTTCTCCGGTGTCGCGGGGGTTTCGCAGCGCAGGGTTTACAGCGAACCGGACGAGAGTCGCCGCTCTGCTCCGGACGTGCAGTTCTAGGCGTCATGGCCCTTGCCGTGCACCCCGTCCTGGCGCGAGGCATCGCAAGCCTCGCCCTCGCGGGCGCGGCGGTGCTCTGGCTGGCCCCGGCTGCTCTCGCAGATTCCGAGCGCATCGGCCCCTATGAGGTGGCGGCGGTGGTCTCGCCCGATGGCGACCTGGCGATCACCGAAACCATCACGTATCACTTCGGCGAGGGTGAGCGTCGCGGCATCTTCCGGCTCATCCCGATGTGGAGCGAACTCCCTGATGGCACCCGATGGATGCATCCGGTCACGCTCGAGTCGGTGTCCATGGACGGCGGATCTGTGCCCTACGAGACGAGCCAGTATGGCGCCCTCTTCGAGGTGAAGATCGGCGATCCCGACGCGACCATCACCGGAGCGCACGTCTACGAGATCTCCTACGCCGTAGAGGGCGCCCTACGCTCGATGACATCCGAGGAGCTGGCTGCCACCAACCCCTACGGGTTCGCTCCCGGCGATGTCGAGCTCTACTGGGATTTCATCGGTGACGGATGGCCCGTCTCGATCTATCAGGCCGAGGTGATCGTCAGCGGTCCCGGCCCGGTCCTCGCCGCGCAGTGCTACTCCGGCTACTACGGCGACACGGCAGGCTGCAATGACCGCATCAGCGGGGAGGCCGTCACGCTCCGCAAGGCCTTCCTCTTCCCCTACCAGGGCCTGACCGCGGTCGTCGCCTATCCGGGATCGGCGTTCACGACACCACCCGTGCGACGCATCGAGGCGATGCCGCTCTCGGGAGACGCGAGCCGTGTCTTCTTCCCCGTCGCGCTCACGCTCTCGCTGGTCGCGCTCATCGCGCCATCGCTCATCGTCCTCGTCCTGCGTCGTCGGATCCGCGGGGTCGACATCCCGG
>CAJBMR010000454.1 GCA_903954205.1 uncultured bacterium
GTCAAGAAGGAGTACGTCGAGATCTCCCCACCACACGTCGGCGAGGAACTGCTGGAGGGCCCGGTGCAGCATCGGTCCGCGGAAGGCGACCGGCTCGGCGCTGCCGCCCGGCTTGAAGGGCAGGATCGAGATCGCGCGTACGCCGTACGCCTCCGGCGGCATGATCATGCCCTCGACGACAGTGGGCGGGGTGGTCATGCCGAGCAGGCCGGGGATTGAGTGACCGTAGATGTCGGCGTCCACGATGCCCACGGTGAAGCCCTGTGCGGCCATGGCGACGCCGAGGTTGGCGGTGACCGACGACTTGCCGACGCCACCCTTGCCCGAGGTGATCGCATAGACGTGCGTGCGCGAGGCGGGGTCCGCAAAGGGAATGGACTTCTCCTCCTGGCCGCCGCGCAGGGTGCGGCGCAACTGGGCCCGCTGGTCGTCGTTCATCACGTCGAGCTCGACGTCAACGTGGCGGACACCGGGGACCGAACCGACCGCGATGGTGACGCGCTGCGTGATGGTGTCGCGCATGGGGCACCCGGAGACCGTGAGGTAGATCGCCACCCGGACCCGGTCGCCCTCGATATCGACCGACTTCACCATGCCGAGATCGGTGATGGGGCGGTGGATCTCGGGGTCCTCTACCCGAGCGAGGGCAGCGTCGACCAGGGACCGATCGATGGAAGTCATGCCCCGATGTTAGGCCCGTCCTCCTGGGACCGCGAGGTCCGCTCCTCCGACAGCCTCTCGGCGATGTCGTCTGCGAGGTCGCGGAGCTCGGCGCGCAGGTAGTCGCGCGTCGCCACCTCACCGAGTGCCATACGCAACGCGGCGATCTCGCGCGTGAGGTATTCGGTGTCGGCCACGAGTCGATCGGTCATCTCGCGATCCTCGAGGTACTGCACCTTGTCGCGGTCCGCCTGCCTGTTCTGGGCGAGCAGGATCAGGGGCGCGGCGTAGGACGCCTGCAGCGAGAGCATGAGTGTGAGGAAGATGAAGGGATATGGATCGGGCTTGAGGTTATCGGGCGCGAAGATGTTCCACAGGAGCCACGCGACGATGGCCCCCGTCATCCACGCGATGAACTTCCACGAGCCGATGAATCGGGCGATGCGCTCGCTCAGGCGACCCCACTGCTCGGGGTCGTAGGACGGTCCGCGCAGGCGACCCCGGTCCAGTGGCTGGTCCATCCGCAGTTCTGGCCTGCGGCGCGAGGGGCTCACGGCGTGCTCCCGCTGTCGCGCCAGTCCTCGGGCAGCATGTGGTCGATGAGGTCGTCCACGGTGACGGCGCCCAGCAGGTGGTCGCTGGAGTCGACCACCGGCAGGGATACGAGGTTGTAGGTCGCGAAGTAGCGCGCGACCGTGGCCAGGTCGGTGTCAGGCGAGATCGGCTCGAGCGATGTGTCGAGGATGCCTGAGACCAGGGCAGCGGGCGGCTCGCGGAGCAGCCTCTGGAAGTGGCATGTGCCGAGGTAGCGTCCGGTCGGCGTGTCCGTCGGCGCGCGCGTGACGTAGACCTGAGCGGCCAGGGACGGAGCGATCTCGGGGCTACGCACGCGGGCCAGTGCCTCGGCGACGGTGGCATCCGCGGGCAGGATGACGGGCTCGGTCGTCATCATGCCGCCGGCGGTGTAGTCGCCGTAGACGAGCAGGCGCCGGATGTCGTCGGCCTCTTCGGGCTCCATGCGCTCCAGCAGGTGCTGAGCCTGCTCCGGAGGCAGCTCGGAAATCAGGTCGGCAGCGTCGTCGGGATCCATCTCCTCGAGGACGTCGGCTGCGCGCTCGATGCCGAGGGACTGCATGATCTCGACCTGCTCCTCTTCGGGAAGCTCCTCGAGCACGTCGGCGAGACGGTCGTCGTCGAGTTCGCGCGCGACCTCAAGCCTGCGCTTTGCCGGCATCTCCTGAAGCGCCAGCGCCAGATCGGGTGCGCGCATGTCATCAAGTGCGGCGAGGAAGTGCTCGGCGCCCTGCTCCTGCGGCAGCGTGAGTCCGTCCACCTCCGCCCAGTCCACGATGCGGGTCTGCCCCTTGCGGCGAAGGCCGCCTCCCTCGCGAATGAAGAGTTGGGTGACGAACCAATCCCGGCTGGGTTGCTGCTCGATACCGAGATCGACGATCGTCACGGTGCTGGGCGACGATGACCTGGCTGGGTCGACCAGCGTCACGCGCCGATCGAGGAGCTCACCGAGGGCGAGCGTCTCGCCACTGCGCTGCTGGAAGCGGCGTAGGTTCACGACAGCGCTTACGACGACCTGGCCGCTGTCAATCGCGGTGACGCGCGACATCGGGACGAAGATGCGCCGCCGACCCACGACCTCGACGACGAGTCCGACGACGCGCGGTGGCTGGGAATCCGTGCGGAGGCCTACGACCACATCGCGGACGCGCCCCACCTGGTCCGCCTTGGGGTCGAAGACCTCTGCCCGCGCGAGGCGGGCGACGAAGACTCGGCCGGTGGAGGTCACGCGGCCCAAGGGTACTCGCGCAGGCTTCCCACGAGGCCTCGGTAGGGTCCAGGCATGACGTCCACCTCCGTGACCTCGGGAGGCGCGGCCGCCGTCGCGCGGCCCGGTCGTTCGCGTCGGTCCAACCTGGCCGTGCCTGGCTCCAGCCCCAAGATGCTGGACAAAGCGCGTGGGCTGCCCGTCGACCAGGTCTTCATGGACATCGAGGATGCTGTCGCACCGATCGCCAAGCCCGAGGCACGCACCCACATCGTTGCTGCGCTCAATGAAGGTGGCTACGAGGGCAAGGTGCGCACTGTCCGGGTGAATGACTGGACAACCCAGTGGACCTATGCGGACGTGGTGGAGGTCGTCGAGGGTGCGGGTCCCAACCTTGACTGCATCATGCTCCCTAAGGTGCAGACAGCGGACCAGGTCATCGCGCTGGATCTCCTGCTCACCCAGATCGAGAAGTCGAACGGGTTCGAGGTGGGGCGGATTGGGATCGAAGCCCAAATCGAAAATGCCATGGGTCTCATCAATGTCGATGCCATCGCGGCTGCGTCGCCTCGCGTCGAGACCATCATCTTCGGCCCGGCAGACTTCATGGCGAGCATCAACATGAAGTCCCTTGTCGTGGGTGAGCAGCCCCCGGGGTACGACGTCGGTGACGCCTACCACTACATCCTGATGCGCATCCTCATGGCCGCACGCGCGCACGACAAACTCGCGATCGACGGGCCCTACCTGGCGATCAAGGATGTCGAGGGCTACCGGCGCGTGGCCTCGCGCAGTGCCGCACTGGGCTTCGACGGCAAATGGGTACTGCACCCGGGCCAGGTGGATGCCGCGAACGAGGTCTACAGCCCCCGCCAGGAGGACTACGACCAGGCCGAGCTCATCCTCGACGCCTACGCCTACTTCACGTCCGCCGAGGGCGGCGCCAAGGGCGCGGTCATGCTCGGCGACGAGATGATCGATGAGGCATCCCGCAAGATGGCGATCGTCATCGCGGCCAAGGGGCGCGCGGCCGGCATGTCCCGCACCCAGACGTTCACGCCACCCGCCTGAGCGCCGCCGGGCCAGCCCGGCAGGGGCGGCGTAGCCTCATCACATGCTCGCCGGACGCGCACCCGATCGTGCGCAAGCCGCACGCCTGCTGGGTGTGTCACCCGATGCGGATCCGACCGAGGTCAAGCGCGCCTTTCGACTGTGGGCCGTCTGGGCCCACCCCGACCAGGGTGGCTCCGCTGATCGCTTCACGGATCTGTGCGCGGCCCGCGACCTGCTGCTCGAGCCGCGAACCACGGCACGCCCGCCTGGAAGTCGCTCGGCAGACGCGTCGGGCCCGTCCCACGACGGTGTGCCCACCGAGCCGCGCCCCCGCAAGGGGTGGCGTCAGGTGCTCGTGCATCCCTCCCCGCTCACAGTGGGGCTGCTTGCGATGGCGTACATAGGAGCTGTCGCCGCCGTCCTCGTCGCGGGACCGTCCCCTCTCCTCGCCGCGCCCGCCGCCCTCGCCTCGGCAGCGTGGTGCGTGGCGGTGTCGCGCGCGATCCTGCGCGGTGGTGACCACGGCCATGTCATCGTCACCCGATCGCTCGCCTGGGGCGCTGTGACTGTCGCGCAGGTGGCACTTGCCGTGATCGTCGGCATCCCCCTCATCGAGGTGCTGCCGCTCCTCGCGCTGCCCTTCGTCGCCGTGATCGCCGCGGTCAATCCCGCGGCCGGTCTGTGGAGAGGCGCGCGCGGTTAACGTGCGTTAGCCTGACCACCTGCTCGTAGATGGGGAGGGACGATGGCGCGACTGGCGCAGACCGAAGGACTCACGGACGTCCAGGTCGAGATCCTCAAGGCAGTCCGAGAGTACGTCGACAACGAGATCCTGCCCTACGCGACGCACCTGGAGCACAAGGACGAGTACCCGACCGACATCGTTGAGGGCTTGAAGGAGCTCGGCGTCTTCGGCCTGATGATTCCCGAGGAGTACGGCGGCCTGGGGGAGTCGCTGCTCACCTACGCCCTCGTGGTCGAAGAGATCGCCCGTGGCTGGATGAGCGTCTCCGGAGTCATCAACACGCACTTCATCGTCGCCTGGATGGTCATGCATCACGGCACCGAGGAGCAGAAGGCCCATTACCTCCCGCGCATGGCGACCGGTGAGGTGCGCGGCGCCTTCTCGATGAGCGAGCCCGGCTGCGGATCCGATGTCGCTGCCATCCAGTCCCGTGCCGTGCGCGAAGGCGACGACTTCGTGCTCAACGGGCAAAAGATGTGGCTCACCAACGGTGGGAGCTCCACCCTGGTCGCCGTGCTCGTGCGCACCGATGGCGAGGCACCCGAGGGCGCCTCGGTCTACAAGCGCATGACGACCTTCCTCATCGAGAAGCCCTCGGGGTTTGGCGAGGTGCGCCCGGGTCTCACGATCCCCGGCAAGATCGAGAAGATGGGCTACAAGGGCGTCGACACGACCGAGCTCATCATGGATGATCTGCGCCTCCCCGCATCGACCATCCTCGGTGGGGATCCTGGCCGCGGCTTCTATCAGATGATGGACGGGGTCGAGGTGGGCCGCGTCAACGTCGCGGCCCGCGCCTGCGGACTGGCTCGTCGCGCCTTCGAGCTGGGCGTCGACTACGCGCAGCAGCGCGTGACCTTCGGCAAGCCCATCGCGGAGCACCAGGCAGTGGCCTTCCGTCTCGCCGACATGGGGACCAAGGTCGAGGCCGCCCACCAGATGATGGTCATGGCCGCGCGCAAGAAGGACTCGGGTGAGCGCAATGACCTGGAGTCCGGCATGGCCAAGCTCATCGCCAGTGAGTACTGCAAGGAGGTCGTCGAGGATTCCTTCCGCATCCACGGCGGCTATGGCTATTCCAAGGAGTACGAGATCGAGCGCCTCTA
>CAJBMR010000455.1 GCA_903954205.1 uncultured bacterium
ACGGTCGCGTGAATCCTCGGGTGTCGTGAGCAGGAGGACGGGCATGGCCGCCAGGCAGTAGAAGTAGGTGACGTCGTGCTCGCGCACGTGCTCCCAGAAGGTGGACGGGTGGAATCCGTCGAGGACGACGAGCGAGGCGCCGCTGGTGAGGGATGCGGCGAGGTTCCACTGCGGGTCCATGTAGGACATGGCCTGTGCGGTGAGCATCCGATCGTCGAGGCCTAGGCCGGGAAAGCCATCGACGAGACTCGTGGCGAGGTGCAGCCAATAGCGATGCGAGAGAAGGCAGCCCTTGGGGTGGCCGGTGGTCCCGGAGGTGAATTGCACGTTGACGATGTCGTCTGCGTCGTGCACGTCGGGCAGGGGTGCGGAATCGGCAGGATCGGCGGCAAAATCGGCCACATCGATCACGGGCACGTGCACCGGTGAGATGCCGGCGGCGAGCTGTGATGTGGTGACGAGTGCGACCGCGCGCGACTTGGTGAGGATCCAGCCGGCATCGGCGTGGCGCAGCTTCGTGTTGAGCGGCACCGAGGTGGCCCCCAGGCGTGCGAGGGCGAGCCAGGTGAGTGCGGCTTCCGGTCGGTTGTGCAGCAGGACCGCGACGCGATCACCCGACCGGATCCCGCGGGCCCGCAGGTGCCGGGCGACCCGCTCTGACGACTCTTCGATCTCGGCAAAGGTGAGCGAGGCGGACGCGGATGCCTCAGGGCCCTCGCGCAGGTCGAAGACCCACGCCGTGCGTTCGGGCCACAGCGCGGCGGCGCGGCGAACTGCCTCGGGCAGCGTGCGGGGTGCGTCGTCCATAGCGGTCAGTACCGAAGGGGGCAGACGACGTCGCGCCCGGGTACTCGCAGATTGACGAGGTAGCGCGTGATGGGTCGGTCCACGCAGGAGGTCGTGCGGCCGTAGACGATGTGGTGGGTCCCGCCGTACTGCACGGTGCGCGCACCGGTGAAGGCGCGCTGCATCTCCATCGCAGCGGTCCACGGCGTGCGGTTGTCGGCAAGCGCATTGGCGACGAGCGGGGGGGTCGGGAGCTGGATGGGGCTGAGGATGCGAGGGATGGCCCTGCCAAAGCGCGGGAGCCCTGCGCACTGCGCGCCCTCGCGCAGAGCCGACTGGCCGATGTGCACTCCTCCGGCCGCCGCACCTTCCCGGGCGATCTCCGCGAGGCGCGCCGCTGTGGGTCGATCGGGCATGTCGGAGCAGTTGACATAGGTCCACTGCGGGTCGAACCAGCCCTTGGCGTCTGGCCCGCTCGACGTGGAGAGCATTCGGGCTGCCGCGTCGATCTGCGCCTGTGCCGTGCGGCCGTTGCCCGCACGAAGGCCGGCGTCGACTCGGTCGAGCAACGCCGCCACGGAACTCCAGGTGGAGTGGAAGGAGGCCCAGCTGATGATGTCCTTGCCCACGGTCCAGCGCGTGATGCGGCTTCCATCGCTGGAGCGCAGTGTGCGGGTCTGCAGTGACGACATCACGCGGTCGTATTTCGCCTGGTACGCCGGGCCGAGAGCGTCGAGCATCGTCTCGATCGCCAGTGGGTCATCCCAGGTGTGCTCCCGCGACCACAGCTCGATCGTGCTCAGCGGAGAAATCACGCCGTCGAGGAGAAGTGCGCGTACATGCTCAGGGAAGTACTGCGCGTAGGCGCGGCCAACCGTGGATCCGTAACTCATCCCCCAGAAGGTGAGCGACTCCTCCCCGAGCGCCTTGCGCAGCGCGTCGAGATCGCGCACCAACTGCCATGTGCCGACGTAGGGCGCGTGCCTGCGGTTGGCTTCGAAGCACGCTGCTGCGGCCTCGCCGTTGACGCGCACGTACTTCTCCACCCAGGCATCCCAGTCGACCGCACCGGTCTTGGGTGGCGAGATGTCCTTGACGTTGCAGCCCGAGATGCTCGGCTCCGAACCGCCCACTCCCCTCGGATCCCATGCCACGATGTCGAAGCGATCACGGACGCGCTGGGGCAGCATGCTCTGCACCCAGGTGATGTTGGAGACGGCGGCGGAGCCGGGACCTCCGGGATTGAACGTGAGTACGCCGATGCGCTCCGAAGGCTTCTCGGCGGGGATGCGGGCGACCTGAATGCGGTAGGTGCCGTCGACCCGTCGATCACCCCAGTCGCGCGGCACCGTCAGGGTCGCGCAGCGCGCCGGGCCGCCACCGCAGGAACCCCAGTTGAGCGAAGCACGGGGAGCGGGATAGCCCGACAGGGGCGGCTTGGCCGACCCGCCGGGCCCCACCTGGGTTGTCGCCGTCGACGGTTGAGCAAGTGCGGGAGCGGTGCCCAGCAGAGGAAGTGCGATCACCACACTTGCCAATGCGGCCAGTCCACAGGGACGACGCAGCCGCCCCTGACGGGCTATCCCGGCGCGGTGCATCAGGCCATGTTAGGCGCTGACCTCAGTCGAAGAGCTCCTCAAGGAAGCTCTTGCGCTTCTTGTAGGGCTTCTTGCCGCGGGAGTCGTCGTAGCCGCGGTCATAGCGCTGGTCATAGCGCTGGTCATAGCCCTGGTCATAGGCCGGGGGCATGGCGTAGCCGGGC
>CAJBMR010000456.1 GCA_903954205.1 uncultured bacterium
CGGTCACGTCATGGGCGCTTACTGCTCGACTCGTGCGGGCTCAGACATTGTCAGTGCGGGAACAACCCTTCATTGAGCGGGCAAGGGCCCTCGGAGCTACGAACGCTCGGATCCTCGGGAAGTACGTCTTGCCAGAAGTTTCTCCGATTATCATCGCCCAGGGCGTGCTGACAGTTGCCATCGCGATTCTCTCCGAGACCACGCTCTCACTTCTCGGGCTGGGTGATCCCACCTCGATGTCATGGGGCCGCATCATCGAGGAAGCATTCCAGTCCGGTGCCATGTCCAACGGCTACTGGTGGTGGATCATCCCCCCGGGGGTCTGCGTCATCCTGGTTACGCTGTCATTCACATTTGTTGGCTATGCACTGGAAGAGACGCTTGACCCACGACTCAGACGAGGTTGATCGCATGAACCCATTTCGCGGTGAAGGCGAGTGGCTGAAGGCAGCACTCCACACCCACTCGACCGTGAGTGACGGCACTCTCGCGCCTGATCGGCTCGTGCAGTCCTATGTCGAGGCAGGGTTCGACATCGTCGCGATCACCGATCATTGGCGCCTCACACAGCCCAACGCACGCGACGACGTGATCCTGGTGCCCGGTGCTGAGCTCGGTTTCGACATGATCGCCCCCGCCTATCCACGTCAGTCCGCTGAGTTCCTCGTCTACGGCCTGACCGACATTCCTGAGGACCCGGGTGGGGATCGATCCAACTGGTACTTCAGCGACGAGGACAACTACGAGGTCCGAACCTTCCCGTCGCTCTCGGAGGGCACGAAGTGGGCTGCAGGACAAGGGGCGGTCACCTATGTCGCCCACCCGTACTGGAACCAGCTTCCCCCGCATGAACTGATGGCAATGGAGGGATACACGGGCATTGAGGTCTTCAACGGTTCCGCGGAACTCGAGTGTGGGCGCGGCGACTCTTCACCCTGGTGGGACCTGCTACTCGGCGAAGGTCGGGAGGTCTTCGGGATCGCTACGGATGACCAGCATTACCCGCTCTTCGAGCTAGGGACTGCGTGGACCATGCTCAACGTGGCCGAGAGGTCACCGGCAGCCGTGCTTGATGCCCTACGGACCGGGGCTTCCTACTTCTCGCATGGTCCCAGTATCTACGACGTCTCCGACCAAGACGGGGGCATGGAGATCACGTGTTCCCCGGCGAGGTCCATTCGCCTCCAGACTGAGGAGGAGTTCGGCGCGTGCGTCACGGTCGGTCGCGCTGGCCGTCGTATGGGACAGATCCTGGAAACGGACGGAAGAGGGCTCATTACGAGGGCCTTCGTCGAAGGAGCGGCCGAACGCCGCTACCGACGGGTCGTCATCGTGGACGAGCACGGGAATCGTGCGTGGAGCAATCCGCTCTAGTGATCCGTCACCGGGCCAGCGCAAGACTCAGCGCCCCGCTAGGAAGGCCCAATTCGCGTTCCGCTCCTGCCCGAGACCACGCATCGGCCTCGCCGAGTGAGATGACATCGCCGTGGGCGACGACCTGAAGCGCAAGGCCATCCAGCAGGGACAGGATTCGCCAGGACACCGCATCAACGTCATCGCATACCATGGATCCATCGGCCACCCCTTGGCCGATGATGCTCGCAAGCAGGGCCTGCCACTCCTCGTTGAGTCGGCGTGAGATGCGCTGCAGCGCGGGGCGCCTGGCAGCCTCCGACCACGCATCGAGCCAGGTCTGGATGCCCTGGTCATCATCTCGGGCGTAGACATCGAAGAACACCCGGAGCCTGCCGATCGCATCGTCCACGCCAGCAAAAGCACGACGCACGCGCTCGAGGTCCTCACGCGCGACCTGCTCGAAGGCCTCGGCAAGCAACTCGTCCAACGATGCGGAGTAGTGGTGAATGAGGCCACTCGACGTGCCGAGCTCGGCGGCTACGTCGCGGACGGTTGTCCCGGCGATGCCATTGCGGGCCATGACCGCACGCGTGGCGGCCACGATGGCGGCTCGGCGGTCGTCGGGGCTCATGCGTGGCATGCGAGAACGCTAAACCCTATTGCGCAGATGTCCAATAGGCATCTAGTCTGGCCCGTGTGCCGGGCGGCGCCCCCCGCCGCCCGGCACGTCGCATCCCAGGAGGCCCCATGCTCAAGCAGACCCCTTTCCATCCGCGCCTCGCCGAGTTGAGTCAGTCGCAGGCCTGGGGCAACTGGGCGGGCTACCTCTCCGCCATGCGCTACGACCTGTCCACGAAGCACGAGTACTTCGGCGTACGCAATGGCGCGGGCTTCTTCGATACCTCCCCCCTGCACAAGTACTGGATCCGCGGCCGTGACGCCGAGAAGTTCCTCTCCTACGCCTTCGCGCGCGACATCCGTACGCTCAAGCCCGGTCGCGCGCAGTACACCATCTGGTGCGATGACTCCGGCTACGTCATGGAAGACGGGGTCATCTTCCGCTACTCCTCCGATGAGTTCCTCCTCACCGCGGCCGAGCCGAATCTCGGCTACCTGCGCCAGCTCGCGCGCCCCTTCGATGTCGAGGTCGTCGACTGCAGCGAGGACTACGCATCCCTAGCGCTCCAGGGGCCGCGCTCGCGGGTCATCCTCGAGGCACTCACACCCGACATCTCCGAGCTGCGCTACTTCGGCTTCGCCGAGACCAAGATCGCCGACACACCGGTGACCGTGAGCCGCACCGGCTTCAGTGGCGACCTCGGCTACGAACTCCTCATCCCAGCCAGCGACGCGCTCCGTGTCTTCGACGCCATCATGGACGCCGGGCGCCCCCACGGCCTGCGCCCCTACGGCGACGAGGCCCTCGGCATGACGCGCATCGAGGCGGGCCTGCCGCTCATCGGCGTCGAATTCAGCTCGAGCCGCTACGCCTTCACGGCGGACGAGCGCTTCACCCCCGATGAGCTCGGCCTCGGCTGGCTCCTCAAGGGGATCGACGACCCGACGCGCCCCTTCATCGGCCGCGACGCGATCATCCGCGAGCGCATGGAGGGCACCTCGCGCTGGCGCACGGTCGGCATCACGGTGTCATGGCAGGACTACTACAACCTCTTCACCAGTCACGGTCTCCTCGCCGAGCCCGACGAGATCCCCGTGGCCTGGGACACGATGATCTACAACGACAAGGACAAGCGGATCGGTTACGCCACAAGCTTTATGTACTCCCCCGTGCTGCAGCGCCACGTCGGCATCGCGCGCCTCAAGCCCAAGTACGCCGAGCCGGGCACCGAGGTCTTCATCGAGCAGACGGTCAATCACGAGTACATCAACGTCCGCGCCACCGTGACGACGCTGCCGTTCTACAACCCCGAGAGGAAGACGGCCTGACATGTCAGAGACTCACGCCTACGACGCGATCGTGATCGGGGGAGGCCACAACGGCCTCACCAACGCCGCCTACCTCGCCCAGGCCGGACAGCGCGTCCTCGTGCTCGAGCAGCGCCACCTGGTGGGCGGTGCCGCCATCACCGAGGAGCTTCGCCCGGGCTTCAGCTTCACGACCTTCTCCTACGCCCTGAGCCTCCTCCGCCCAGAGATCATTCAAGAGCTCGATCTCGTGCGCTTCGGCTTCATGCCGCTCTTCATGCGCTCGCACTTCGCTCCCATGGACAACGGCGACTACTTCCTTACGGGGCCCGATGCCGCGGTCAATCGCGCCGAGATCGCCCGACACTCCAAGGCCGACGTCGACGGCATGGATCGATTCCTGCACGACACGGCCCGCGTCAAGCAGTTCATTCGGCCGCTCTTCGACAACATCCCGCCCAATCTCTTCAGCGATGATCCCGCCGACACCGAGCGCATGGCCTGGCTGGTCAAGCACCTCGGCACCGCCGACAAGAAGCTCCTGCACGACACTGTGCGCCTGCTCACCGGAAGCATCTCCGACTTCGTCGACGACTACCTTGAATCCGACATCATCAAGGCGACGATCTGCTCGGCCGCATGTGTCGGCATCAAGCTGGGCCCGATGTCACCGGGATCAGGCATCAACTGGCTCTACCTCTCCATGGGCGAGCACGACGGCTTCATGGGCGAGTGGTCCTTCCACAAGGGCGGCAACGGTGGCTTCACGCAGGTCCTCGCGCGCGCGGCGACGGCGTACGGCGCGGAGATCCGCCTCGACTCGCACGTCTCCAGCCTCATCACGGAGGGTGGAGAGGTGCGCGGTGTCGTGCTCGACGACGGCACGGAGTTCCGGGCCCCCGTCGTGGTGAGCTCACTCGATCCGCGCCGCACCTTCCTGCAGATCGCCGATCCGCGCGAACTGCCGGCAGATCTCGTCGACACGATTCAGCGCTTCCGCTTCCAGGGCGTCACGTCCAAGGTCAACTTCGCACTCGACGGCATCCCCTACTACCCCGCGCTCGGCGATCGCACCGACCAGTACGGCGGATTCATCAACGTCGCCCCGAGCGTGGAGTACATGGAGCGCGCCTACGACGCGGCGAAGTACGGCTGGTACAGCGAGCATCCCTACATTGACGCGTCAATCCAGTCCTTCATCGACCCCGACATGGCTCCCCCCGGAAAGCACGTCATGTCCTGCTATGTGATGTACACGCCGTACAAGCTCAAGGACAGCACCTGGGACGCTCAGGCGGAGAACATGGCCGACCGAGTGCAGGCCACCATGCAGCGCTTCTTCCCCAACTTCAACGACCTGGTGCTGCAGCGCGAGATCGTCACGCCCGAGACCATCGAGTCGAAGACCGGCCTCTCAGAAGGGAACATCTACGCCGGGGAGTTCTTCCCGCACCAGATGTACTTCTTCCGACCCGCCCCGGGCTACAGCGACTACCGCACGCCGATCCGCGGCTACTACCAGTGCGGGTCCGGCACACATCCGGGTGGCTGTGTCATCGGCGCGCCGGGGCGCTTCGCCAGCCAGCAGGTGTTGGCCGACGCCAAGCGTTAGGCGGGGAGTTTCCGCCTAGCTCCGCGTCGCCGATTCGGCGCCAGTCGGTCGACGGCTCACCCGCGCGGCTACTGGTTCTGCTGCTGATCGTTCTGGTTCTGCTGCTGATCGTTCTGGTTCTGCTGCTGATCGTTCTGGTTCTGCTGCTGGTCGTTCTGGTTCTGGTTACCTGAGCACGCGGTGAGCGGCACGAGCACGAGACCTGCGGCGAGGGCAGTGGCGGCGACGCGTCGGAGAGTGGAGGTCATGCCCGCATCCTGCCACCGGAGAAGACGCGAGGCACCCACGGCCGTGGATGCCTCGCGTCAAGCAAGTGCCCAAGGGACCTACGCCGCCGCAAAGAGCTCGGGTGAGTCCCCTGCGCCCGCGGCCTACTCCTCGATATCGGACTCGGGCTCGGCTTCCTCGGTGTCTTCGCCATCCTCGGAGTCACTTGACTCTTCCTCCACCTGTTCCGTCTCGTCACCTGACGATGAGGAGCAGGCGGTGACGGCCGGCACGACCAGGCCGAGTCCCAGGATCGCCGCTGCGCCCAGTCGTGCGCCGCGCAGCCATGGCTTGCTGTCCTTCATGGTGGAGTCCCTTCGTTGGTGATCTGATGCCTGCATGGAGCATGGATCAAACTGCTAAGCACGAAGCCTGGCGCTGCAGGTCTCGCCGGTCGCGGAGGTGGCCCGCACGTCGGCTTCCCACTGTCGGCTCCCGCGCTGGAGCCTGCTGACCCTGGGACTCCTCCTCGTTGATGGCAGCGCAGCCGGTGAGCAGGAGTCCGGCTAGGGCGCCGGATGCGACGACGGCAAGCGCGCGATGCCGGCGCACATGTGGGTGGGGCAAGGGGCACTCCTTGAGAACGTCAGAACGACGTCTCGGTCTCCCATCACCGTGATTGCTCATGGCCGAAGCCCCGGTCGCCCATGGGGGCGACGTATTGACGAGGTCTCCGCGCGGAGGTACTCCCCTTGACTCCCCTTCACGTTAGGGAAGGTCGGCGCATCACGCAAATCCGACTAGCCCAGGGCCTCGATCACCCGATCGGGGAAGTCGGTGATGATGCCCTCCACTGCACACTCGTCGACGAGCAGGCGCACGAGGGCGGGCAGGCTGGGCGCGCAGTGCGGGAGATCGTCGGCGCGCACCGTCCACGGGGTGACATAGAGACCCGCGTCATGCGCGCGCGCCGCGAGGTCGCTGGCGGCCATGGGCTTGCCGTGGCGCAGCAACATGCGTACGTCGGGGCCGATACCGTCCGCCCACTCGCGGATGCGCTCCATCGCATCCGGCTCGAGCATCCAGTCGTAGTCGTAGTTCTCCCACGTCCCGTCGGGCTTGCGCTCATAGGTCTCGTGACTCTGTGTGCGCCCGATGAGCTGTGTCAGAGGTACGTCGACCCCGGCGGCCGGGCCTACTTCCGCTCGGATGCGCTGAAGTGCGTGGGCATCGAAGCTCATCACGCGACAGTGATCTTCGCGCGTGCGGTAGCCGTAGCGGGCGAGCACGGCGTACACGGCTGAGACCAGATCCTTGCCCTCCTGCTCGTGGAACCACGGCGACTTGAGCTCGGTGAAGACGCCCACGTCACGGCCCGAGCTATGGCGCAGGCCCTGGAGGAATTCCAACTCGGACTCCAGGGTGTGGAAGTGGAAACTCGACTGCCAGACCGGGAATCGATCGGGGAAGGCGGGGAGATCACGCCCATCGACGACGTTGAAGCGCTCCGTGACAGCCAGACTGAGGATCTCGTCGAGATCGAAGTCGATGACGTAGAAGTGGCCGTCGGCGCGCTCGCGGCCGGGGAATCGCCTGGCGACATCGCTCACGTTGTCGAGCCACAGGTCGTGGTTGATCAGCAGCCGGTCGTCTCGGGTCATGACGACGTCGTGCTCGACGAAGTCAGCGCCCACCCCCACCGCGAGGGCCTTCGCCGGGAGGGTGCCCTCGGGCAGATAGGCACTCGCACCTCGGTGCGCAATGACGAGCGGTCTCATGTCACGCAGGCTAGCGCCCCTGAACTCCTGGCTAGGAGCCCTTCTGCATCTCCCGCTGGATCTGATCTTCCGTGAGCGGCTTGTTCATCAGCGTGTTGACGCCGTAGAAGATCGCACCGATGAGGAAGCCGCCCATGACCCAGACGGGCCAGAAGTAGCCGCGACCCGAGAGGGCCCAGATGACGACCATGAAGAGGGAGATGACGATCGCCCCGACGATGTAGTTGGTGAAGCCTCGGCGCTGGTGGAGCCGCTGGACCGCCTGCTGCCGTGCACTGTCATCGGTCATGTATTCACGGTAGGTCCTCTGTCAAGGGTGGTGCACCTATCGAGAACCACGCCATGGGTCTCCCCAGGAGAACTCCCGACTTGCCGGCCGCATGCGCGCCGAGCACAGTGGAGTGATGACCACGTTGACCTGTCCCAAGTGCCACGGTGAGATGCGAAGCTACGAGCGCAGCGGCGTGCACGTCGACCAGTGCGCCGAATGCCGCGGCATCTTCCTCGATCGTGGCGAACTCGAGCGCCTGGTCGACGCCGAGAACTCCTGGGCCGATCGCGCGGTTGCCCCGGCTCCACCGGCCGCCGCCCCTGCACCGCCGGCGCAGCCCGGCTACGCCATGCCAGA
>CAJBMR010000457.1 GCA_903954205.1 uncultured bacterium
CCGATCACCTACGAGCTATCGTTGGCCAACCAAGCGGCAGCCGCCGCATAAACCGCGTGTCTACTTTCCGCGGGGAACCTCACTGTCCTGCTTCAAGGTTGGGGACTCGAGACCAACTACGCTCTGGTCGAGCTGCGTGTGACCGCACCCGTCATCGACTCCTTCTGGCCACCAGGGGTAGTGGCCGCGGCAACCTGAAGCCATATTCATGTGCGTGACCAGCCCGCCTTTTCAGCCGCTCAACGAGGACGTACGCCTAGACGCCTACAACCGTGCATGCGCATTGGTCGTGGATCGACTAGTCGAGCGGTATACACAGGGCTCGCAGTGGTGTAGACATGGGCTGTCCCACAGTGGTGGATTTGGATCTTCCCTGTCGCCCGTCGCGGCTGCGTCCTCCTTCGGCCACCGAAGTGACTCCTTAAGGATGGTTCTCAGGAGCAAAACGACCAAGGAGACATTCTATGTCTACTCGAGCCGCCACCAACACGCTCCGGGCGCTGGGCATGCTGATTGCCATCACCACCATCTCAATGGCGCCCATCGGGTCAACAATGGGTGCACCGGCCGCCCGCGAGGGTGTGGCGGCTGGATCGTCAGCGCTCCCGAGCGCCAGCGTCGGTATTCGATCTCGGATCCCCCGCGAAGTTTCCTGCATGCGCGCATACGTGAAGAATCCTTCCCACCACTTCACGAACTACGCTCCTGCGATCGGCGCACCCGAAGTGACCGATGCCATCCATAGTGGGCTTCAGCCTTGCGCCACCTTCACCGGCAGTGTGACAACGGCGAATCAGGTTGCTCAATTCAATTCGTCGCAGATGTATCCCGGTGGCATTCAGATTGTGACGTTCGGCGGTCCTGGCTCGGCGTTCCTGCTTGGTGGCGCACCTGGTGTCCCCGAAGCCTCTTACACGAACGGTCCCTATGTCGCTCGATTCAACCCGTCCACCGGTCAACAGATCTGGCGTACCCCGTTGCCGATCCTGTCAGGACAGTGGCTGCTCCCCGGCAGCATGGCCGTGGTGAAGGACGGCTCGGTGAATGTGGCGATTGGGCCGCGGGTCTACAAGCTCGATCCCTCTACGGGAGACATCACGGCGTGGGTGGAGCAGGCCATGCTGGATGGCGAGCAGAAGAGCGCGAACCTGGACGGGTTTGCCATTGCGCCCGATCGCCGTGGAACGATCCTTCTCAAGTCGCAGAACCGTTCCACGGGCTGCACCATCCAGGGCAGCAATGCGATGTCTGGGTGCCTGGCCGATTACGGACCGCAACCGGATACGACTGTGGTGGCCGTGGACCCTGTGACGCTAGAGACAATCGCGGCGCTTGAACTGGATCAGCCGGTTACCGCGCGACCCATCGTGACCGCTCACGGAAAGCGGTCCCACATCTACCTCGCCGGAGCGACTCACGGAGTACGCGTCATCTGGGATCCGAGTGCCCGCACCCTGACCCAGGATCCGACATGGGCGCCGGGCTACCTTCTGTCTGGCCAGGGAGCTGGAGATGCGCCGGTGATGATCGGGCAGTGGGTCATTTTCAATTCCAACGCCATCACATCAGACTCGACCCACATCTGCGCGACGGTAGTGCGCAAAAGCGATGCGCAAGACATTCACCGCATCTGCCCATGGGGAGTTGCTCTCCCGGCAGGCATGAGCAGTGAGTCACCCACCAGTTTCTCCACGGACCCGGAGAACAACATGTTTTTCATGCAGGACCTCCTGGTTGGCGGAGTCTTTGGCGTCCATCTAAATCGGAAGACTGGCTCGATGGATGTGCGTTGGAGCCGGCCTGACTGGCGAACATCGGATTACCTCGTGTCGATGGGCTCCGCCGAGGATCGCGTCGTCTCATCGCAATACATTGACCCGGCCAGCTTCTCGATCGCGGCTCTATACGCCAACAGTTGGACCGAGAGTTTGCTGTGGGTGAAACAAGATACCGGTGCGACGGTTGCACAGTCGGCTTGGCATAGCGCGACCAATCTCGGGTGGATGTACCTGCCGGGCTATGCGGGCCGTATGTACGCCATGAATGCGAACAACACGCTGAGCATCTACCTGCCGCTGCGGTGCGGGCACTCAACCTCGCAGGTTGTGTCGCCACCATCGATCACGTTGTGCGACACCGACTATTCAACGTTGCCGCAGCCCATTGAGAACCCGCCGCTTCCACCGCAGCCCTAAATCTTCGTTTCCTGGAGTGCAATCACGGGCCCCAGCGGTGATGAGAGATGAGAATAGGAGCGGTTGTCGCGAGCCATCAACTACATGTGTGGTTCGTATCCCAACAACAAATCCGACCTGACCGGTGCTAACTCCGACGCCTACGCGACGGAGATCGATTAAACACTCCGGAAGCGCAGACTTGGAATCGATCCGGGCTCAAAGACCACCCAGTACGATCTGAACGCAATCGCAGCGGTCTAGCGCATGCAGAAAAGTCTCGGCGTGGTTGCCGACGGCCACGTTGGACTCATCACTTGGGCCGTGATCCAACGAGCGGTATGCCCCCGCGGCTAAGCCCCCAACGCCCGGTCAGGGGCGCTGCCCAGGTCCTTGCGGAAGATGTCGGGCCTGCCACCGCGGGTGCAGCCGAGTCGTGCGCGAAAGACCTGACGTCAGCCCTGGTCGATCTGCATGACCACGGCCTTGGGCTCGGTCATGAACTCGCGACTGAAGTTGCCGCCTTCTCGACCCACCCCGGAGTCGCCAAATCCGCCAAAGGGCAGCCGCAGATCGCGGATGAAGAAGCAGTTGACCCACACGGTGCCGGCATTGAGTCTGGCTGCCATGCGGTGGGCTCGGCTGAGATTCTCGGTGAAGACCATCGCGTTGAGTCCGTAGCGGGTGTCGTTGGCCAGAGCCAGGGCCTCCTCCTCGGTGTCGAAGGGGGTGGCCACGGTGACGGGTCCGAAGATCTCTTCCTTGACCACGCGTGCGTCCGCCGGCGCGTCCGTGATGATCGTGGGCTTCACGCTCCAGCCGTCACCCACGCCGCCTGTGAGGACGCGACCGCCACCGAGAGCATCGGCGCCGAGGTAGCCCTGGACCTTGGTGAAGTGCTCCTCGCTGGCAAGGGCGGCCGAGAACTGCGTGGCGGGGTCCTTCGGGTCGCCCATGACGAGCGCCTCCGCTGCGACCTTGTAACGCGCCATGAAGTCCTCGTAGATGCCGCGCTGCACGTACAGGCGGCTGCCTGCCAGGCACACCTGCCCGGCGTTGCGGAAGATCGCCTCGACCGCCCAGTGGACGGCGTTGTCGAGGTCAGCGTCCTCGAACACGATGTTGGCGCCCTTGCCGCCGAGTTCGAGGCTCACCGGGGTGAGATTGCGGGATGCGACGCCGCTGATGATCTTGCCCGTGCCCGATTCCCCGGTGAAGGTGATGCGGTCGACATCGGGGCTCTCCGTGAGCGCCGAACCCGCCGAATCCGGGCCGTAGCCATGCACGATGTTGAGCACGCCGGGAGGGAATCCGGCCTCGATGGCGAGCCGTCCGACGATCGTGGCGGAAACGGGGCTGTCCTCGGCGGGCTTCCACACCACTGTGTTGCCCCAGGCCAGCGCCGGCATCACCTTCCAGGTGCCAAGCATGAGAGGGAAGTTCCACGGTGAGATCGCCGCGACGACGCCGACCGGCTCCCAGCGCGTGTAGGCGTGGTGGCCGGTGTCCATCGGCAGAGTCTCCGCCGCGGACATGCGCGCGTGATCGGCGAAGAAGCGCACGTTGAGAATCGAGCGCGCGACGTCATGGCGCGCCTGGGTGATCGGCTTGCCCATGTCGAGGGTGTCGGCCATCGCAAGCTCGTCGGTGTGCTCCTCCATGAGATCGGCGAGCCGATGCATGAGCTGCTGGCGCTTCTCGTACCCCATGCGCGGCCACGGACCTGAGTCGAATGCCTCGCGCGCGGCGGCGATCGCTCGGTCAGCGTCAGCCTTGCCGCCACAGGCGATGGTGGCCCACTCTTCACGGGTGTAGGGGTCGACGTCGGGCATCGTTGCGCCGTCGAGGGAGGGGACCTCCTCGTTGGCGATGATGTGGCCGTAGAAATCCATTGCGAAACCTCCCGTGCGTGGAGCGGGAATCGTCCCACGCACGGGAGGTCGCGAACTAATGGCCCGTCCCGAGGGCCAGAACGCCAGGGGTGAATTCGCCCGGGATCAGACGGAGGGGATTGCCGCCTCGAGGGCGTCTCGTGCCGCATCGACCGAAGCTCGGAAGGCGTCGGCGGCCGACTTGGTGGCGGCGCGCTGCGCCTCGCGTGCCGGCTCGATCGCGGTGCGGTAGGCATCCCAAGCTGCGCGCCGCTCCTCACGAGTGGTGGCCGCTGCCAGGGCTGACTTGAGCTGGTCCTGCGCGGCAGCGGTCGCTGTCTTGAACGCCAAGCGAGTGGATTCCACCGTGGAGCGCAGCTGCTCGATGGCACCGGCCATGGCCGAGCGGTAGGCGGTCACGGCGGCAAGCTGATCCGCCGGCAGAGTGGCTGTATCGAATGCGGTGATGGCCGCCTGGACGGCTGACGCGAAGGCGACACGCGCAGCCTCGCGAGCAGCGGCATCCTCGCCGGCGGCATCGATGGCGTCACGGAGCGCGGTGCGCGCGGATTCGAGTGCGGCCTTCAGTGCAGCGCGAGCCTCGTCGGTCGAAGTCCGGTCGACGTGACGCTCGAGCCAGCGGTCCAGGGTCTGCCCCTGCCCGACCCTGTCTCCGTGGCCGATCCCGACACCCAAGCCGAGTCCGGGACCGTGGCCCGGGTGGCTGCCCTCGCGGGCCTGGGCGGCGGTGGCGCCTGCGGCGATGGCACCGGTGCCGATGAGGAGGATGGCGGCTGTCGCGGCGATCGTGCGTCGAGTGGTCATGGTCACTCCCAATGCCGGATGCGTGGCTCGCATCGCTGGGAGTCACGTTGGCACGCTCACGGCTCCCGAAGCCCGTTCACGGGGGGCTTCCCAGGGCTTCCTCACATGATCCTGACAATTCCGGGGGCCACCCCATGCGATCCCGAGGAATCCCTGAGGATCAGGCGCCCGGAATCCCCAGCACGGCGGTGATGTCGATGGGGGAGTCGATCGGTCGCTGGTCGTAGGTGCACGACTCGGGGGAGCGATCGGGTCTCCAGCGCAGCCACGTCGCCACATGGCGCAGGCGATCTCCCTCGAACTGGTCGTAGGCCACCTCCGCGACCTGCACAGGAGTGAGCGCATGCCATGCCTGCGCACGGCCGCGGTTCCAGCGGTTGACGCCTCCGGGGCGTCGCACGTCCCCGCCTTCTCCGCGCCATGGATGGTCCGCGTCATCGTCGAGGCGCAGGGGTCGCAGGCTCTCGGTGACCTCGTGGCGCCGCGCTGCCGGAAACCCCGAGGCCGCACCGACATGGTGGAGTCGACCGTGACCGTCGTAGAGGCCGAGCAGGAGCGAGGCGACCTCGTCCGGGTTCTTGGCGTGGGGACGCCACCCGGCGACTACGGCGTCGAGGGTGCGCCGGTGCTTCACCTTCAGCAGCGTGCGCTTGCCCGGTTGGTACGGCGCATCGGTGGCTTTGGCAATGAGTCCGTCGAGTCCACCGCCCTCGAACTCGTGAAACCACCGCACGGCTTCGGCGTGGTCGGACGTCATCGGGGTCAACCGGACGTCGGGCGACTCCCATGCCAGTCCCTCGAGGGTTGCTCGCCGATCGGCGTACATCTCGTCGATGAGGGAGCGATCCCCGAGGGCAAGGATGTCGAACGCGATGAAGATCGCCGGCGTCTCTTCCGCGAGGCGAAGGATGGAGGAGGACTCGCTGCGAGGGCGAAGCCGGGCGCCGAGGGCGGGGAAATCGAGCACCCCGTGGCGCAGGATGACCACCTCGCCGTCGAGGACGATCCGGTAGGGAAGGGCTCGGCGAAGTGCGGAGACGACCTCGGGGAATGCGTAAGCAAGATCGTCGCCACCGCGCCCCTGCAGGCAGACGCGCTCTCCCGATCGGAATGCGATCGCACGGAATCCGTCCCACTTTGGCTCGAATGCCAGCCCAGGGTCACTCGGCACGGAATCGCCCGCGAGCGTTGCGAGCATGGGCGCGACCGGCGGCTGGACCGACAGATTCCATGACGCCTCGGCGATGGCCATTCCGTGATGGTGGCACGCGCCGCGCATGAGCGAGGACCCGCGTAGCATCCCGAACGTGCCCGGATGCCTCGTCGATAGAGATCCCCAGGTGTCGCCGGAGCGGCTCCTCACCGATCTCGTACCACCGCCGCATTTCGCGTCGGTGCGCTTCTCGACCTACGCGCCGGATCCCGGGCAGCCCAGCCAGGCTGCTGCCGTGGCTGCGCTGGAGGCCTTCGCCGGCCGCCTGGAGCAACGACCGTCGCGACGATGGCTGCGCAAGGCGGCGCCACCCGAGGAGCGCGCCGGTGTGTATCTCGACGGCGGCTTCGGTGTCGGCAAGACCCACCTGCTCGCCTCGCTCTGGCAGGTGGCCCCGGAGCCACGTGCCTACGGGACCTTCGTGGAGTACACCAACCTTGTGGGGGCCCTCGGTTTCGCGGAGGCCGCCGCGCGCCTGTCGACGTACCGGCTGGTCTGCATCGACGAGTTCGAATTGGATGACCCCGGCGACACCGTGCTCATGTCGACGCTGCTCGGCAGACTCGTGGAATCAGGAGTGCGACTCGCCGCTACATCGAACACCCTGCCCGAGCGCCTTGGGGAGGAGCGATTCGCTGCCGAGGATTTCCTCCGCGAGATTCAGGGATTGTCTGCTCACTTCGAAGTGGTGCGTATCGACGGCGACGACTACCGCCACCGTGGGGCGCCGGTCGCTCCGG
>CAJBMR010000458.1 GCA_903954205.1 uncultured bacterium
TCGGGATGCGTCGCTCCGCCATGGTGCTCACCCTTGCGTGCCGCCTCGATGGCCGCAACACCGATCCGGGTCCTGGTCAACATCGCCTCTACGGCGCGAAAATCACCGGTGGCGGCGCCTAGGCGCCTGACGGACCCTCCCCTGCCAAGATGTGCCCGTGTCGGTGCTCCCCTCAGCGCATGGTTCCCGCGTGGGTTGGTTCGAGGTCTTCTACGACCTTGTCCTAGTCGCGGCGGTGCTCCACGGGAGCAAGCTCTTCGATAAGGACCCGTCGCTCGCCAAGGGAGCATGGCTCGCCACCACACTGCTGGTCCTGCTCACGATGTGGCTCCTCACGACTCTCTCCTTCAACGGCGCACCTGAGGATTCGGCGCTGCGGCGCCTTCTCACATTGGTCCAGATGATCGCCCTCGTTATCGCATCTCTCTCCGTCTCTCGCACGGGAGGGCTGAGCGATTCCACTGGTCTCGTTGCCCTGGGCGTCGCATTCGCTTCGGTCGCGGTGCTCTATGGGATGAGAGCACGGCGCGGGGGATCGACCCGACGCGGCGCCACCATCGTCAGTTGGTCCACCACCGCTGCAGCACTCGTATGCGTCCTCGGTGCGCTGCTCCCCGAGAACTCGGGAGGCTTCTGGACCCACCCACGCACGTACGCCTTCGGCCTGGCACTTGCACTGGGACTCCTGCCTCTGATCACGGTCTACCTCGGGGAACTCGAGTCGACCGGCTCGCTGGATCGAGAGCACATGACGGAGCGCGTCGGACAGTTGGTGATCATCTCTCTCGGCGAGAGCTTCGCGGACCTCATTCTTTCTCTCGGCGCATTCGACTCCATCCCCAATCCGCCCTACCTGGTGCTGACCTTCGTCGTCATCTACGCCGTATGGGCGATCTACTTCAGGACCGTTCTGCCTCCGGGCATTCCCCAGGGAGCCGGGCGGGTGCGAGCGTGGCTCGGCGCGCACTACCTGCTTATCTTCGGGTCCATCGGCACGGCCGCGGGCTTCTCCGCTCTGGCAGTCGTGCCCTTCGATGATGCGTCTGCTGCGCTCGCGTCGTACCGACTCCCCCTACCCCTGCTCTACGTGATGGTGAGTTTCATCCTGCTCACGTGGATCGCCGGGGCATCCGAGCGAAGTTTCCTACTCGTCCATGCCGTGGCCGCCGCCCTCCTTCTTGCGATCGCCGTCGTCGGAATCCTCGCCTTCAGCGACCGCCCAATCACCATGGGAGCGCTCGCAGCCGCCATCGTCGTCGCCGATGTGGCCGTAATCGCCTGGATCGGCCGAAGGAACCGTCAGCGCCTGCCGGTCCAGGCCACCTAGACCCAGCAGGGCACCTCAGTCAGCCGCAGGCTTCCAGTACGGCGGCCGGAACGGCACCTGCAGCGAGTCGCCCACGGTCGGCATCTCCTTCATGCTTCGCCCCATGTGACCGAACTCCACGACCATGAGCTTGAAGGGGTTGTAGGTGCCCACCGGCACGGTGAGTCCAAACTCCGGGGGCGTCGACTCGTCGATTTCGGCGAAGCTGCCGAACATCCGATCCCAGATGATGCTGATCCCGCCGAAGTTCTTGTCGATGTACATCCGCTGATAGGCGTGGTGGGCACGGTGGTGCACCGGCGTATTGAAGACCAGCTCAAACCACCTGGGCATCTGGCGCGACCACGTCTGATGCAGCGGCAGCTGGTAGAGCAGCACGATGGCGTAGGCGCCCAGCGCGTACAGCGGATTGAAGCCCAGGAGGCAGATAACAGACATCAGCACCAGGTCCCAGGCCTGATCTAGGAA
>CAJBMR010000459.1 GCA_903954205.1 uncultured bacterium
CGCCGGAGAAGATGAGCCGCCACATGCGCTCGCGATCCCAGGTCGGTGAGATCCTGCGCTCATCCGGGGTGCCCACGTGTGAATTGCGCGCCGCCGTCGTCATCGGTTCAGGCTCCGCGTCATTCGAGATGCTGCGCTATCTCACCGAGCGCCTCCCGGCGATGATCACGCCACGGTGGGTTCGCCAGCGCACTCAGCCGATCGCCATTCGCGATGTCTTGCGCTATCTCGTCCGCGCAGCCGATCTGCCTCCCGAGGTCAATCGCGCCTACGACATCGGCGGCCCCGAGGTGATGACCTACCAGGCCATGATGCAGCGGTACGCCGCGGTCGCGGGCCTGCCCAAGCGGCTCATCCTGCCCATCAATCTGCTGTCACCTGGTCTATCAAGCCACTGGGTCGGCCTTGTCACACCCGTGCCACGTCGTCTCGCGCGGCCGCTCGTGGAGTCCCTACGCCATCCCGCCGTGTGCGGCGAGCACGACATCGCTCACTACATCCCCGATCCGCCCGAGGGCCTGCTGCCCTTCGACACCGCAGTCGAACTCGCCCTCACCCGAGTCCGTGACGCTGACGTCACCACGCGCTGGTCGGATGCGTCCACGCCGGGTGCGCCCAGTGATCCACTCCCCTCCGACCCGGACTGGTCGGGCGGTTCCCTCTACACCGACGTGCGGGTCGTCGATTCCACCGCGAGCCCGGAGACCCTGTGGCATGCGGTCGAGGGGATCGGCGGTGAGCACGGCTACTACTCGGCCACCTTCCTCTGGCAGGTCCGGGGCTTCCTCGACCGACTCGTGGGAGGTGTCGGTCTGCGTCGGGGCCGCCGCGACCCCAACCACCTCGTCGTCGGCGATGCGATCGACTTCTGGCGCGTCGAGGAGCGGATCCCACCCCGCCTACTCCGCCTACGTGCCGAGATGAAGATGCCAGGACTCGCCTGGCTGGAGTTCACCATCGAGCCCCGTGAGGGTGGTGGGTCGCGGCTCACCCAGCGCGCGGTCTTCCACCCGCATGGCCTGAGCGGACATGGCTACTGGTGGTCGGTCGCACCCTTCCACCGCTTCGTCTTCCCCGGCATGGCCGGCCACCTCGTGCGCGAGGCTGAGCAGCATCCCGCCGTGGCGTCCGCGCGCCCGGCAGCGTAGAAAGGACGTCATGGGTCTCATCCGCCGCGCGGCCTCACTCGCCTCGGTCCCCGTCACCACGGGAGCCAGGCTTGCGGGCGCCGCCACGGCCACCGCATTCGGCGCCGATCGTGACGCCGTCTACGCCAAGGCGACCGCGGCCTCGGTCGAGACCCTCACCACAGCACTCGCCAAGGCACGCGGGCCGGCGCTGAAGTTCGGCCAGGCCCTCGCCGTCTTCTCCTCTGCGCTCCCCCCGGACCAGGCCGCCCAGTTGACCGCCTTGACGCGCCTCTACGAGGATGCCAAGCCACAGCCGCTCAAGACCCTCGAGAAGCAGCTGAAGCAGCTCCCCAACGGTGTCGACATCGAGCCAGAAGCTATCGCGGCGGCCAGCCTGGGCCAGGTGCATCGTGGCACGTGGACCGACGGCACCCCGGTGGCGATCAAGGTGCAGTACGCCGATGCGCCCAAGGTCGTGAAGTCCGACATGATGCAGCTTCGCGCCATGGCCCCACTCGTCGGCCGGTTGCTGCCCACCCTTGATGTCAAGGCACTCGTCGACGAGCACGCTGCACGCCTTGCCGAGGAGCTCGACTACACCCACGAGGCCGCGTGGCAGAAGCGCTTCCGCAAGGCCTGGAAACCCGAGGGTGTTGTCATCCCCAAGGTGCACTTCGCCACCGAGACGCTCCTCGTCACCGAGTGGGTCGACGGCACACCCTTCACCGCATTGGTCGACGAGCCCGCACACCGGCGCGACGCTGCCGGTCGCCAGTTGGCGCGCTTCAGTTTCTGGTCTCCGCGCTTGGTCGGCGCGACGCATGCCGATCCACATCCGGGCAACTTCCGCCTCCTCGACGACGAGCGACTCGCCGTACTCGACTTCGGCAGCGTGGCCAAGGACTCCGGACTCTTCACGCACCTCTTCGCGCAGACCCTCATTCTCAGCACGCGGGGCGACTTCACTGCCGTCCTCGACGCGTGGCGTGACGCCGGGCTTGTGAGCGACTCGACCACGGCCGAGCACCTCATGGAAATGCTGGACCCGGACGATCGGCCCTACACCCGCGAGGAGTTCACCTTCAGCAAGGAGTGGCTCCAGTCGCGCTCGCAGCAGTTCCAGGACCCGGTCCAAGCACTGCAGGGCGCGAGCCGCTTGCGCTTCCCCGCCGACTATCTGCTCGAGCATCGGGCCGTCATGGGCACCATCGCCCTGCTCTGCGGCTTGGACGCGACGGTCGACTTCCGCGCGGTCATCGACGGCGTGGGCGATGCCATCGCTGCACCTGCCTAGCCTGAGCGTCACAATAGATCCGTGACCGACCCACTCTCCCCCTACGAGCGCTTCGGCGGCCACGAGTTCTTCACGGCACTCGTGCACGACTTCTACGTGGGCGTAGGCGGCGATCCTGTGCTGCGGCGGATGTATCCCGATGAGGATCTCGGCCCTGCGGAGGAGCGCCTGCGTATGTTCCTCGAGCAGTACTGGGGCGGCCCCACGACGTACTCCGATGAGCGGGGGCACCCGCGCCTGCGCATGCGTCACGCCCCCTACGTCATCGGGGTGGACGCACACGACCGATGGCTCGAGCACATGAAGGCTGCCGTTATCGCCCGCGACATGGATCCCGAGGATGAGGCGGAGCTCTGGGCGTATCTCGCCAGCGCAGCATTCGCCATGATCAATCAGCCCATCACCTGAGCAAGGCACACCTCTCGAACAGGTAGTCGATCAGCGCACAACGCTGAGGTCAGGGCGCTGGGTCGGCGTCTGGGTGCGCACGAAGACCTGTCCCCGGACCGTGGTCAATCTCTTCCAGCCCGTCATCGTGCACGCAGTCACCCGCGAGGCGTCGTCGGTGAGGAAACCCAGGCGCCGGGCCGCATGGAGCACACGCAGGGGCAGGCCACCGAAGGACGGTCGCTCCCAGATCTGCTCAGCGAGCACCTGCGGGTCCACGACCGATGAGGCTCGGCGGCGGAACTCTGCGACAGCGGCATCGACACCGGGAACGACATCGCCTGAGACACCGTGGATCGGCAACTGCCAGCCTTCTGAAGGCGGAAGCATCGCGAGCCCGGGCGATCCCACCGCAGGCTCGGGGAGACGCAGATCCGTCACACCCGACTCCGTCCGCAGCCCCGTGCGCACATCCG
Source organism: uncultured bacterium (assembly GCA_903954205.1). Lineage (GTDB taxonomy): Bacteria > Actinomycetota > Actinomycetes > S36-B12 > S36-B12 > Mxb001. The sequence continues at coordinate 3,288 of CAJBMR010000459.1, forward strand.
CGATGCGGGCGGACACGTCGATGTCGTCCACCGCCGGCACACGCAGGGGCAAGGCCACGAAGCTGATGACACGCATGGGCGGGGCGGCGTACACACCCACGGCACCGCCGCGCGCAACCACGCGCACATGACCAGCGGGATCCCAAGCGGCAAGACGATCGAGATGTGCCGCAAGGAGCCGGCCCTCATGCTCGGGCAGGGCCAAGACCGTGAGCGCGCTCGACGTCGACATCAGCAGACCCGGTCAGACGCGCGCATTCCGCAAGCCTCCCCCCTGCGAGCGGCGGGGGCAACTCGAGGCGAGTAGCCCTTAGTCGCGGGTGAGCTTGCGGTAGGTCGCCCGGTGCGGGCGAGCCGCCTCGACGCCGAGGCGCTCGACCTTGTTCTTCTCGTAGGACTCGAAGTTGCCCTCGAACCAGAACCACTGCGAATCACCCTCGTAGGCGAGGATGTGCGTGGCAACGCGATCGAGGAACCACCGGTCGTGGGAGGTAATCACCGCGCAGCCCGGGAATTCCAGCAGGGCATTCTCGAGCGATCCCAAGGTCTCGACGTCGAGGTCGTTGGTGGGCTCGTCGAGCAGGAGCAGGTTGCCGCCCATCTTGAGCGTGAGTGCGAGGTTGAGGCGGTTGCGCTCACCACCCGAGAGCACTCCCGCGGGCTTCTGCTGATCCGGACCCTTGAACCCGAAGGCGGAGACGTAGGCGCGTGAGGGCATCTCGACCTGACCGACCTTGATCCAGTCGAGCCCGTCGGAGACCACCTCCCAGACGTTCTTCTTCGGGTCGAGGCCCGAGCGACTCTGATCGACGTAGGAGAGGGTGACGGTCTCGCCCACCTTGATGTCGCCCGAGGTCGGCAGCTCGTCCTTGTCGTCCGAGCCACCCTGGGCAGCCGCCACGATCATGCGGAAGAGTGTGGTCTTGCCGACGCCGTTCGGACCGATCACGCCGACGATGCCGTTACGCGGCAGCGTGAAGGACAGGTCATCGAGGAGCACACGGTCGCCGAAGGCCTTGGTGAGGTGATCGGCCTCGACGACGACATTGCCCAGGCGCGGACCAGGCGGGATTTGGATTTCATCGAAGTCGAGTTTGCGGGTCTTCTCCGCCTCGGCTGCCATCTCCTCGTAGCGCTCGAGGCGCGACCGGCTCTTGGTCTGGCGGGCACGAGCACTGGAGCGCACCCAATCGAGCTCGTCGGTGAGGCGCTTCTTGAGCTTGGCGTCGCGCTGGCCCTCGACCTTGAGGCGCGCCGCCTTCTTCTCGAGGTAGACGGAGTAGTTGCCCTCGTAGGGGTAGGCGTGGCCGCGGTCGAGCTCGAGGATCCACTGGGCGACGTTGTCGAGGAAGTAG
>CAJBMR010000460.1 GCA_903954205.1 uncultured bacterium
GGGCGAGTCCGTGGTGATCCCGCAGGGATTCGACTACCGGATCGTCAACCAGTCGGGGCAACCCGCCCGGCTCATCTCCGGCAGCGCCCCCGGCTACCTGGCCTGACGATGGACGTCGTCCTCGGCGTCGATGTCGGCGGCACCAAGTCCCGGGCTGTGCTGCTCGGCCCGGACCTCTCCGTCGTGGCCAGGGATGAGGTGCCGACGTCGACGAGTGAGCGCGCCGATCCCGGGCTGGCCGCCTCCCATGCACTTGCCCACCGCCTCCACGATCGCGCCCTCGAACAGGGGCACCACATCGCAGGAGTCGGCATCGGCGTCCCGGAGTACGTGCGAGGAGGACTGCTGCACAGCGATCTCGTGCTCGCATGGACTGTGCAGCCTGGCGAACTCTTCGCCGACATCGCACCCGTGACGGTCGAGAGCGACGTGCGATGCGGCGCCTTGGCCGAGACGGTCCTCGGTGCCGGTCGCGACTCCACATCGATGCTCTACGCAAGCATCGGCACGGGGATATCGAGTTCCTTTGTTGTCGGCGGCCACGTGTGGGAGGGACACCGGGGCGAGGCCATCGCCCTGGGCGAACTCCCCATCGACCGCGACCTGGAGCCGGGAATCGCACACACGCTGGAGGAGTTCGCCTCCGGAAGCGCCATCGCGCGCAGGTACGCCAGGGCCACCGGCCAGCAGGTCTCAGGTGCCCGTGAGGTGCTTGCCCTCGCCGAAGGCCGCGATCCGCGGGCGCGAGCCATCGTCGAGTCCGCCGCGTCCGCCATCGGAGCCGCACTTGCCTGGGCGGTCTACCTCGTGGATCCGCAGGTCGTGGTGCTCGGCGGCGGCCTGGGGTCCGCCGGTGGCTGGTGGACCGAGCAGATCAGTGATCGCTACCAGCGTCTCTCACGCCCGAGTCCTCCCCCTCTCCTGCCCGCCGAGTGCGGAGCGGACTCCGGTGCCATCGGTGCGGCCCTGGCATCCTTCGCCGACCTTGGATTGCTCGACTGACGCATCGCGAGTCGCCGTCCATCAGCAGTCTCCTGCCGATATGCGCGGGGCCCGCCTATCTCCTAGCCTCGGTTGACGATGGAGTCGATCGAGCAGGGGCGCGAGCACTCGAGCGTGAGCCGGCGTGCGGTCATCACCCTGGTCTCCTCCCTCGTAGCGGTGCTTGCTCTTGCCGCACTCGCCTATGCCATCGACGCACGCTGGCGTGCATCGGCCGCGGACGACCTGGTCATCGCCTTCGATGAGACGGTCACCGCGATCGAGTCCGGGGAGCGCCAGGTGAACTCGGTGCTGGAGTACACCGCACCCGGTGACACCGAGAGTGTGCACCAGGACAACGTGCGGGCCGCCGCCATCGACGCTGCCACGAAGGTCTCCGCCGCTCGCGATCGCGTGGATGCGATCGCGATCCTGCCCTGGCATGGTGAGCTGCTCACGGCACGCGAGGAGGCGGACATCTGGCTCGCCCTGCGCGCGACGGGGATCACGTCACTGGCCGAACGAGGGCAGGCGATCTACCCGCCGCAGGGCGAACTCGACGATGCACGGGCTGCCCTCGTGGGTGCCTTCAGCGAACTACGGTGACGCTGCCCGACCAAGCGCTCACGACGCGGACGGGCTCGCCTGCGGGCACACCTGCATGACGTACTCGTCAATGGCGGAGCCGCCCTCGGCGAACGCAGGGTCACCGAAGACGGCGGTGAGTTCGCCGAGCAGTCCGGTCATCTCCGGGGAGTCCGCGGCCGACTGCTTCACCTGCAGTGCGACCCCCCTCGATGCCGAGAGGAATTCCTCCCCCGCCGGTGGGATATCCGGCAGAGCAGCCTCGAGCTGGTCCAGGGAGTAGGACATGGCGTCCGCAGCCGCGACCGCGGACATCGCGTCGCCGGCTTCCAGGCTGGTCGCGAGATCAGAGAGTGCGACGGAGTAGTCGTCCATGGCCAACTGCGCCGCGGCACAGTCGAGCACCGGCGCCGCCGGGCTGGATGACGACGCGCCACCGGAGGATTGGCTGCACGCGGAGAGGAGGAGCCCCGCGGCGAGCAGACCCGCACCGACTCGCCCTGCCGCTCCCCTGCGCCGCATCACGCGCTCAGGCTAGGCGAAACGACGCACCCAAGTGGCGGGCGCCCCGCGCAGCGAGACAATAGGGGCATGGCCGCGCCCGAATCCCTCTATGACCTCACCTTCGTCGACAACCACGGCAAGGAGGTTGCGCTCGCTGACTTCGCCGGCAAGCCGGTCCTCGTGGTCAACACCGCGAGCAAGTGCGGCTTCACTCCGCAGTACGACGACCTGCAAAAACTGCACGAGGAGCTCGGCCCGCAGGGTCTGGTGGTCCTCGGCTTCCCCTGCGACCAGTTCGCACACCAGGAGCCGGGTGACGACACTCAGATCGAGGAGTTCTGCAAGGTCAACTACGGCGTGACCTTCCCGCTCTCGACCAAGATCGACGTCAATGGCAAGGGCACGCACCCGGTCTTCGCCTTCCTCAAGGACCGGGCCGGTGGCATGCTCGGGTCGTCGATCAAGTGGAATTTCACGAAGTTCCTGGTTGCCCCCGACGGCACCACCGTCACGCGCTACGCCCCCAAGACCAAGCCGACGGAGATCGTCAAGGACATCACTCCGTTGCTCGCCGACTAGACCGGCTGCAGCGACACCGGAAGCGCGGTGACGGCGGCATTGCCGCTGAGCGGGTCGTAGCGGGTGTCCTCGGTGATGTCGTTGACGCTGTCACCGGGCAGGGATGCGGCGTGACTCCAACCCACGCCCGACCGCGAGCCGTGACCCCAGCCGTGCGGCATGCACACGACTCCAGGCATGACCGACTCGCTGATCTCCGCCACGGCCTCGATGGACCCGGCGGCAGTCGACACACTCACCCGGTCGCCCGCGGCGATTCCCCTCGCCTGAGCATCGTCGGGGTGCACGAGCACCGCGCAGTGGTTGCTCCCCCGTGTGAGGCGGGCGGAGTTGTGCATCCAACTGTTGTTGCTCCGCAGGTGCCGGCGCCCGATGAGCAGCAGATCACGTCCATCCGTGGCCTCCGGCGGCGCGTGCAGGGCCGTCATCAGACGTGGCCAATCTGCCACCACCACCGGATGATCGAGGCGAATCCGCTTGCCGTCGGTCATGAGTCGGCGCGGCAGCACCGGATGCAGTGCACCGAGGTCGAGGCCGTGCGGATGCTGGCGCACCTTGCGCAGGGATAGCCGTCGACCGTGGCGCAGGCCCCATGGGCCCGCCCGCAGCGCGGCGTCGACGAATCGGCGCGGCAGGAAGCGCCGACGCGCCGCATCGAGTGCTCGAGCGCGCCGCGTGCCCATGGTCGATGCCTCGACGCGCCAGAGCAGCTCCCGCAGGATGTCTGCGTCTGCGCGCGTGTCAGGCTCCGGCTCGATCACGCGCTCACCCCAGCGCACGTGATTGCGCACGCTCACCGCAGGGAAGACCAGGTCGAATTCCTCGCGCTCCAGCGCGGTCGTGGGTGGCAGGATCACGTCGGCGTGACGGGTGGACTCGTTGACGTAGTAGTCGATCGCCACGCAGAAATCCACGGAGGTGAGCGCCTCATCGATCCGCCGACCCTGCGGCACGGTGAGCACGGGGTTGCCCGCCACCAGCACCATCGCCCGGATCTGACCCTCGCCGGGCGTGAGGATCTCATCGGCCAGCGTGCTCGACGGGAACTCCGCTGCCACCTCGGGGATCCCACGCACCCGGGAGCGCCAGCGGTCGTAGCCGGGCAGGTCGGTCGTCAGGGCGCCGATGCGCGGCAGGTCGAACGCCGGCTCCGCGAGCATCCATCCGCCCACTTCGTCGAGGCGGCCGGTGAGCACATTGAGCACGTGCACGAGCCAGTACGCCGTGGTGCCGAACTCGGTCTGGCACACCCCGAGGCGCGCGTAGACCGCGGCACGCCGCGCGGCGGCGAAGTCACGAGCGAGGCGCCGGATGGTCTCGGCGGGTACGCCGGTGCGCCGCTCGGCGTCCTCGGGTGTCACCTGGCGCACGAGCTCCTGCACCGCATCGAGTCCGTCGACGTAGGACTCGGCCCGGCCCGGACGGGTGAGGCCCTCCGTGACGATGACGTGTGCCATGGCCGCGAGGAGGAAGGCATCGGTGCCGGGCTGGATGAAGACATGCTCATCGGCGATGTCGGCCGTCTCGGTGCGCCGCGGGTCGACAACGACGAGCCGGCCACCCCGCTCTCGCAAGCGCTCGAGTCGCCGCTTGATGTTGGGGGCCGTCATGATCGAGCCGTTGGAGACCAGCGGGTTGCCACCGACGACGAGCAGGAAGTCGGTGCGATCGACGTCGGGCACGGGGAGCAGCAGGGGCGAGCCGAAGAGCAGGTGCGACAGCAGGTGCTGGGGCTGCTGGTCCACACTCGCCGCGGAGTAGCGATTGCGCGTGCCCAGCGCCTTAAGCAGTTGCGGGATGTAGATGATGGGCGCCCAGCCGTGAGTGATCGGATTGCCCAGGTAGAACCCGATGGCGTCTCCGCCGTAGCGCGACCGGATATCGAGGAGCCGCGCGGCGACGAGGTCGAATGCCTCGCTCCAGGTCATCTCCTCCCAGCGATCCCCCACGCGGCGTACCGGGCGGCGCAGCCGATCGGGGTCATGCGTGAGGTCCTGCAGCGCGACCCCCTTGGGGCAGAGGTAGCCCTGGCTGAAGGGGTCGGCCGCGTCGCCGCGGATGCTCGTGACGCGATTGGCCTCGACCGTGATCTCCAGGCCACAGGAGGCCTCACACAGATTGCAGGCGCGGTAGTGGACCGACATGCCATGCCTCCGCCCGAGCGCCGCTCCTGTGGAGCACCGAGCCTAGGTGCTCGCCACCCCCACCGCACGCGGGTAGCGTCACCCCGTGACCGTGCGCGAACTTCGCCTGGGGCGCCGCCCCGGTTGGGCGACGGCACTCGCGGCGGCCACGGCAGCGATCGGTGTGATCCTGGCCGTCCGGGGTCTGCGCGGATCCCCGCCCCTGCTCATCATCGGGGGCGCCCTCATTGTCGCCGGGCTGCTCGCCTATTTCCGCGCCCTGCGCCCGTGGTTCCTCGACGAGCAGGGACTCTCCCTCGCCGGACACCGCCGACTGCTGTGGTCGGAGGTCACGCGGATCCAGGTTGTCGAGACGACCCCCAAGGGTGCCAACGGGGGTGCACCCCGCATCGATCTGACGGTAGGCACATCCACTCGTAAGGCGACACTCCAGCTCACCTCGCGCAAGGACGCCGACAGAGTCGCGGCACTCCTCAAGCAACACCTGCCCGCGCACACCGAGGGCCGCGAGGATCTGCGGCTCGTCGACGCTGCCTGGAAGCACGTGACGTGAGCCCCGATCCACTCATCGGCCTCGCCGGGTGGAGCGAGGCAGTGAGCAAGCACCGCACCTACTTCCCCGGATCCGGCAGCGGGCTCACGCGCTACGCCGAGACGTTCTCCATGGTCGAGGTCAACTCCTCCTTCTATCGCGCCGTGCGCGCCGAGACCTTCGCCTCGTGGGCCGAACAGACACCACCGGGCTTCCGCTTCAGCGTCAAGATCAACCGCGCGGTCACCCACGCCGCCCGACTGTCGGCCAATGCCAAGCTCGAGCAGGCCTTGGAACCGATGATGAGCCTGGGCCCCAAACTCGCCGCCGTGCTGATCCAACTGCCGCCCACCCTGGCCACCAACCCCGAGCGCGACGCGGCCTTCCTCGACCGGCTCCGGAGCCTCTACGCAGGAATGGTCGCCTGGGAGCCGCGGCATCCCTCCTGGGAAGCCCCCGAGGCGGCCCGCCTCCTGGAGGAGCACGGGATCACCCCCGTGCGCACCACGATCCCGGCGGCGGGCGCGGCTCATGGGTCTTCGGGCTCCTACGTCCGGCTCCATGGCACGCCCCGCCGCTACTACAGCGCCTACTCGACCGCCGATCTCACGTCGCTTTCGGAATGGCTGCGAAGGGACTCGTCACCGTCGATCGTCATCTTCGACAACACAGCGAGCTCAGCGGGTGTGCGCAATGCCATCGAGTTGACCGAGTTGCTTGCTTAAGCCGACTCCTGTCGTGCACGCCAGGCCTCGCGCGCAGCGGTCCACGCACCCGTGCACCACAGCGCCCAGATGACCAGCACAGGCTGGAAGATCAGTCGGACACCGCGAGCAAGATCGCTGTCCAGGCCGAAGGCATCGCGCGCCTCGATGAACTGCCAGATGTTGCCGGGGAAGACGATGACGAAGAACGCTGCCACGACCCATCCGACAATGGCGCGCTGCTTGCGCACCACGATGAGGGCGAGCCCGAGGGCGATCTCGACCACTCCCGACGCGTAGACGACGAACTCCGGAGCGGGCATCCAGGGGGGCACCTGAGCCGTGAACTCCTCGAGGGAAATGAAGTGGCCGACTCCCGCGAAGAGCAGGAAAACCCCGAGCAGGAGGCGTGCGAGCGTGGTGATCACCCCTTGATGATCCCGGTTCCACGTCTTTATGCCACTCGCACACGCGGATCGGGCTACATTCGTGGCGATGGACTGGGTCAAGGCCCTCGGCATCGCGGTGCTGCTCATTGCGTCGTTCACCGCGGGAATCTGGCTTGCCATCGCACGCCCGGGCCCACTCCTTCCGTGGGAGTCGACATCCGTCGCCGCGGAGTCCGCTCCCGCATCCGCATCGGCCTCCCCTGAGCCGACGCCGACGATCAGGACGCCGTACACCGGTCCGGTACTCGCCTTCGGCGACTACGTGCTCATCAGCGCGAAGCGCTGCCTCAAGAAACTCGACTACGAGATCGATGCGACCACCGACCGGCGAGTGACCGATGCTGTCGTGGATTTGCGCGCGCGCGGTGAGACCATCCCCGATGGAGTGCTCATCCATCTGGGCGCCAATGGTGGCGCATCGGCACAGGATCTTGACGCGATCATGCAGATCCTCGGCCCCGATCGCACCGTCGTGTGGACGACGATCCAGATCCCCGACGACCCCGAGCGCTACACATTCGAGCAGGACACCAATGCGGCGATCGCGGGGCTGGCCGAGTCCTACCCCAACGTGAAGGTCTTCAGCTGGAATGCCATGTCACCCACCAACCCGGACTGGCTCAACGCCGACGGCAGCATGACCAAGCTGGGCTGCCAGGCCTTCGCCGACTTCGCTGATCGGGTGATGCGGGGCTAGTCCTCCGAGCGGACGATCCAGACCTTGCGCAGGGGCTCGGTGATCACCCAGGTGGTCACGTCGTCCGGATGCAGCACGCCGACGACTCCCGGGGCAAGCTCGATCACGTTGCCGTGCTGGTCGGTCACCGTGCCCCGGCCCTCGATGACGACGAAGATCTCGTCGTCGAAGGAGTCGGTGGAGGTGCCCGCGGAGTGCTCCCACACGCCGACGTCGAAGCCGGCGTCAGACCACACCTCGGCGATTGCCGTGCGCACCCCTGCGGTGACGGACTTCTCGCCCGGGAGATCGGACCACTTGGTGGAGATATCGCGTGCCTGGAAGGACTGAATCATGGTGGCAATCTAGACGACCCCGGGGCCGCCCGGGAAGCCGCACCGTACCCTTTCCTTGACCGGGGAGGGACATGGCCAGGCATACGAAGCCGCTGACACCACCGACAGCGCCTATCGACGACATCTTCGCCTTCTGCAACCACATCGCATGGCAGGCCGGCGGCCCCGTGCTCATGTACGACAGTGCATGGGGGGTAGTCGCCTACTCGACCTTGAACCAGACGATCGACGAGGTGCGTCGATCCATCATCCTGCGTCGCGTCCTCCCCACAGACCCGGGCGTTACAGCCTTCCGCGAGTTTTCCGAGGATCATTTCGAGGCCGCGACGCCCTCCTTCGAAATCCCCGATACGCCGGGGGTCCAGACGCGGCGCGTCGTGGCGAC
>CAJBMR010000461.1 GCA_903954205.1 uncultured bacterium
CCGGGATGATGCTCCGACTCCGCGGCATGTTCGGCTTGTGCATCTACGACGCCACGATGCATCGGCTCGTCCTGGCCCGCGATCCCTTTGGGATCAAACCCCTCTACGTGCGCCTGGACGACGGCGCTCACAGCGGGCGCGTGGCCGCCTTCGCGTCCGAGATCAAGAGCCTGCTCGTCGACCCTCAGGTGAGCCCCGAGGTCGACATGGATGCCGTCGTCAACTACCTCTCATTCCAGTTCAATCCCCTGCCGCAGACCTTCTTCCGCGGCATCCACCGACTCGATCCCGGCCATTTTGCCGTCGTCGACCTCGCCGATCCGCAATTCCGACCCCAGCGCTACTGGCGCTATGAGTTCGCGGCCGACGTCGACGACGAGCCACGTCTCATCGACGAGGTCCGCTCAGTGCTCGAGGACTCCGTGGAGCACCACCTCATCGCCGACGTCCCCGTCGGAGCATTCCTCAGCGGCGGGGTCGACAGCGCCATCACCGTGACGCTCGTACAAGAGCAGCGTGAGGCTCTCGGGTTGGAGCCGGTGAAGACCTTCACCGTCGGCTTCGATGCGGTGAGCGAGCATGCTGAGGCCCGCGAGGTGGCTGATGCTCTCGGCACGGACCACCATGAGATCCATGTCGACCTGTCCGAATACCTCGGCGTTCTTCCCGACATCGCCTGGTTCTTCGACGAGCCCGTGGCCGACCCATCCGCGGTGTCGCTCTACTTCGTCGCCCAGGCTGCACGTGAGCACGTCACAGTCGTGCTGTCGGGAGAGGGTGCCGACGAACTCTTCGGTGGCTACCGCATCTACCGCGAACCCATCGACCTCGACAGGATCCGCCGCCTCCCTGGGCCGTTGCGCCGTCTGGCTGGTCGCCTCGGGCGCTCGACTCGGTCCTTCCCCGGTCGCAACTACCTCCGGCGCGCAGCGACGCCCTTCGCGGATCGCTACATCGGCAATGCCTACGTCTTCCGCCCGGATGAGGTCCGCAAGATCCTCAGGGATCATCAGGGAGTCGCTCACGTGCGTCCCGCTGACGTGCTCGCGGCTGAGTACTCCGACTTCGACGCGCTCCCCGAGTCCCGGCGCATGCAACTCGTCGACATGGCCTTCTGGCTTCGTGGCGACATCCTTGCCAAGGCCGACCGCATGACCATGGCGCATTCGCTCGAGTTGCGGGTGCCCTACCTGGATCCCCGTGTGGCCGCCGTGAGCGCCACCATCCCTGATCGCCTCAAGTACCGCGACGGGACCACCAAGTGGCTCCTGAGGCGGGCTTTCCGGGGCCGGATCCCCGAGGCCACCGAGCGCCGAGCAAAGCTCGGCTTCCCGACCCCTTTCCGCCACTGGCTCGCCCAGGACCCCGACGCCGTCCTGGCACCGATCCGACGCAGCGCATTCCTCGCAAGCATCCTCGACATGGATGTCGTCGAAGAGCTTGCGCGTGGCCATGCCAGCGGTGCGACCGACGCATCGCGCAAGATCTTCGTGCTGCTCATGCTTGCGCTGTGGCATGAGGCTTTCTTCGGAGGACCCGCGGGCGTGCGGCCCTCCGAGCGGGCGTCTGCCTAGGGCTGGCGCCAGTCGGCCGAGTCGCTCGCGAGTTCCGACGACTCGAGTTGCCAGGGCACGCTCACCACCATCACGCCGGGGGCAAAGAGGAGGCGTGTCTTCAGTCGCAGGGCGGACTGGTTGTGCAGCAGTTGCTCCCACCAGTGCCCGACGACGTACTCCGGCACATAGACGGTGACCAGGTCGCGAGGACTCTCGCGACGCAGCCTCTTGATGTAGTCGATGATGGGACGGGTGATCTCGCGGTACGGGGACTCGATGACCCGCAG
>CAJBMR010000462.1 GCA_903954205.1 uncultured bacterium
CAACCTGGACGCAAAGCTCCGGGTGGCGATGCGCACTGAACTGAAGGAACTCCATCAACGCCTCAAGACCACGTCGGTCTATGTGACGCATGACCAAGTGGAGGCCATGACCATGGGCGACCAGATCGTCGTAATGAAGGATGGGCGTGTGGAACAGACCGGGCGACCCCTGGATCTGTATGACTATCCGGCAAACGCCTTTGTGGCAGGGTTCATCGGGTCTCCAGCGATGAACTTCCTGCCTGGCGTGGTGGTGCGTTCCGGCAATGGTGCTCATGTCGAACTGGCTGACCGGACACACATTGAACTGACGGCAGATTCACCAGCCCGCCACGGCCAGAACGTCACTTTCGGTACCCGTCCGGAACATCTCGGCCTTGTTGACGAAGGCGGCATTCCGGTCCTGGTGATCGCGGTAGAGCCTACCGGGGCAGATACCTTCGTGGCCTGCCGGCACCGGGGCGTCGACGTTGCTGCAGTGTTTCGCGAGCGGCATGACTTCAAGCCTGGCAGCACGATCCACTTGCGTCCCGACATCGCTCGTTCGCATCTGTTCGATTCGGCAACCGGGTTGGCGCTGCGCGCCTGAACCTGCGCACCACCCAAGGAGTACCTGATGAGCAGTACATCCGCCGGCACGGCCAGAGAACTCGCCGATGCCTACCTCCAGCAGGCGCAATTGCCCGACCTTCCATCCGGCCATTTCATCGATGGCCAAATACGCGCTCCGCAATCTGGCAGCTACATGCCGAGTTGGGATGCCGGACTTGGGCGTGCATTTGCAGACTTCGGTTCGGGCGACGCGGACGACATCGACCGCGCTGTACTGGCCGCCAGCAATGCGCAATGCCGCTGGGGGTCGATGGCGCCGTCCGCGCGCGCGGACATCCTGCAGCGGGTCGCCGCCCGCATCCTGGAGCAACAGGAGTACCTGTGCTTTGTCGAGGCGCTGGATTCCGGCAAGTCGCTGGCGGAGGCGCGTGGTGATGTGCAAAGCGCAGCCCGCTACTTCAATTACTACGCGGCAATGGCCCGCACGCTGGAGGGACGTTCACTCCCGCTCGGTGAAAACCACATCGGCTGGACGGTGCGTGAACCGGCTGGCGTCACCGCACACATCATCCCCTGGAATTTCCCGACCTCCACGTTCGCGCGCAGTGTGGCGCCGGCCTTGGCCGCCGGTTGCACAGTGGTCGCCAAACCCGCGGAGACCACCCCATTCACGGCACTGCTTCTGGCCCAGATCATCTTCGACTGCGGCGTCCCGCCCGGGGTGGTGAACGTCGTGACAGGACTCGGCATAGAGGCTGGCGCAGCGTTGTCTTCCCACCGCTTGGTCCGGCACATCACCTTCACGGGGTCCGTACCCACCGGCGTGAAAGTGGCCAGCGCCGCTGCACCGAACATCGCCAGTCTGACGCTGGAACTGGGGGGCAAGTCTCCGCTAGTGGCACTGTCGGACTGCGACATCGAGGCCACTGCCGAAGGCGCACGGTGGGCCATCTTCGCCAACGCGGGCCAGATTTGCTCTGCCGGTTCGCGTCTGGTAGTCCAACGCAGCGTGTATCAGCCGGTCCTCGAAAGACTGCTCACAAAGGTGCATTCCCTCCGGATCGGCCACGGACTGGGTGGCGCAGACCTCGGCGCGGTGAACTCCGAATTGCAGCTCTCGCGCATAGATCACCATGTGGCTGGCGCACGAGAGCGGGGCCGGCAGATTCTCTGCGGTGGAGAGGCTCTCGAAGGGCCCGGCTGGTTCTACCCCCCGACCATCATTGACAACCTTCCCGTGGATGACGCATGCATCCAGCAGGAGATTTTCGGCCCCGTACTTTCGGTGCAGGTGGTTGACAACGATGAGGAAGCGCTTGCAGCGGCCAATTGCACGGAGTTCGGTCTATATGCCGGAATCTACAGCCGCGATATTTCGCGAGCGCTGCGGATGGCACAGGGTATCCGAGCTGGTCAGGTCACCATCAACGACTACTGGGCGGGTGGCGTGTCGGTCCCCTTTGGTGGCAATGGGCGTTCGGGTTACGGGCGGGAACGTGGGCAGGAAGGGATGGAGGCCTACATGAGTAGCAAAGCTGTCGTTGTGCGGCTGTAAACCTTCGCTGACCAGCAATTCCTTATCCCGCCTGCGGTCCAATGTAGGCCTCTAGCTCGCACCGCGAGCGCTGGGCATAACTTCATCGCGAAGTGTGACAAGCACCATGTAGGATGCCAGGCTAGGGTATTTCCAAGCGGGACTACCGTGGCCGGCGCAGCGACGGATTGATTGCGCGTTCGACAATCAGTCGTCATCAAGGGACACACGCAGATGGCCTGACTGGGAGAAGACCGCTTTTGACCAGCTCAGATCCACTCCGGAATCGCCGAAAATTCCGTCAGGGCGCTGTATGCATCGGCTGCGCCACCAGGCGCACGCCCAAGGCAGCGCAAACGCGACTGATCGTCTCGAAGCGCGGTTCGCTGCCGGGTCGAAGCGCTTTGTAAAGGGCTTCGCGAGCGATGCCGGAATCCTTCGCAACCTGCGACATTCCTCGCGCACGGGCAATGTCTCCGATGGCAGCGGCTAGCAGCGCCGGGTCGTTCTCTTCAAGAACGGTTGTCAGGCACGCTGCCACATCCGCTTCGCTGTTCAGATATTCGGCCGCATCGAAATCAGGGAGTTCGGAAACTTTAACTCTCTTAGACATGGTCAATCCTCCAAAGACTTTGCTAGCGCAATCGCTCGCCGAATGTCGGCCTGCTGGTTGGACTTGTCACCGCCGCCCAGCATCACAATCACCAACTCGCCGTGCTGGACGTAGTACATGCGCCAGCCTGGCCCGAAATGTTCGCGCATCTCGAACACGCCTTCGCCTACTACTTGAACTTCCGCTCGCGGCATTCCGGTCATTGCCAATGCCGGGGTGACAAGGGCATCACGTGGCGGCTCATAGCCGCCATGATGACAACTCCGTCGATGATAGCCAGCGTACAGTACCGCCCATGACTCAGCACCTTGGACTCGTTTCAATCGTCGTACGTGACTACGATGAAGCCATCGATTTCTACGTCAACCAACTCGGTTTCCGCTTGGTCGAAGACTCGCCGCTGCCCGATCACGACAAGCGCTGGGTCGTTGTGGCGCCCGATGGCACTGG
>CAJBMR010000463.1 GCA_903954205.1 uncultured bacterium
ATCCGCCGAAGACCGTGAAGTCCTGGGCGAACACGCACACCGGCCGTCCATCGATCGTGCCGTAGCCGGTGATGACTCCATCGCCGTAGGGGCGCTCGGAATCGAGGCCGAAGTTGTGTGAGCGGTGGCGAGCAAGCGCATCGAGCTGCTGGAACGAACCCTCGTCAAGCAGAGCCTCGATGCGTTCCATCGCCGTGAGCTTGCCCTTGGCGTGCTGCTTGTCGACGGCGGCCTGACGGCGACCGGCTGCTTCGGTGCGGCGCCGGAGCAACTCGTCTGCCTTGTCCGCGGCGGTCTGCGGGACGCCGGAGGTGGAAGAAGTCGTCACGCGGTTACCTTAGCCGGGTGAGCGCACACACCGGCAGGCCCGAGCGGGCGCCACTGGGCTCGCTGGACTCACTCGCCCAGTCCCCCTGGGCGCCATGGCCTGTGCCCGTGGTCCTGGAGACCACCCCGTCGACCATGACCGAGGTCGAGCGCCTTGCCGCCGAAGGGGCACCCGAGGGCACTGCTGTGGTCGCGGAGGAGCAGACCGCGGGTCGGGGTCGGCGTGGCCGCACATGGGACTCATCGGCTCGCGCGGGCCTGTGGTGGAGCCTGCTCCTGCGACCGCGTGTTCCGGCCGATCGACTCGGATGGCTGCCTCTCGTCGTCGGCGTCGGTGTCGCGCGTGGCTTGCGTACGGCTGCCGGCGTCCGGGTCGAGTTGAAGTGGCCTAACGACGTGCTCGTGTCGGGAGGCAAGCTCGCGGGCATCCTGGCGGAGCGGCTTGCAGACGGCAGCGTCGTCGTCGGCGTCGGGATCAATGTCGATCATGACGAGCTGGAGCTACCCGAGGGTGGAGCGTCGCTGCGCACTTCGGGGCACGCGGTGAATCGCACGGAAGCGCTCGTCCAGGTGCTGGCGTCCGTCGCTCAGGCCTACAGGGAGTGGGCATCGGGGGTCGATGTGCGCGATGCCTACACCGCCCTGTCCGCCACACTTCATCACGACGTGCAGGCGCACGTGGGTGATCGAGTGATCGTGGGCCGGGCCAGTCGGCTGGGAGCCTCGGGCGAGCTCATACTGACCGACCCTGAGGGAGTCGAGCACCTGCTCTCGGCCGGCGATGTCACGCTCTTGCGACCTGAGCGCTGACGCGGCCCTCCCCTGGTCACGGGACATGACCACATCTGGCTGCGCTCGGGCGCAACCGCGTGACACGATGCGGACATGGCGTACCCGACGAAACTGCTGGGCGAGGGCGAGACCATCGAGTTCGAGATGCATCCGCACTGGCGTGGGCTCATCGCCCCGGTCATCTGGCTGCTGTTCACCGTCTTCATCGGAGTCTGGCTCTACAGCTCCCTCGGCTCCTGGTCCTGGTCAGCCGACGGGATCATCGAGACCATCGGGCGTCCCGCCATCATCATCCTGGGCCTCTTCATCATCATCTTCTGGGTGATCCGTCCCTTCCTCTACTGGATCACCACGCAGTACGTCTTCACCAATCGGCGCATCATCACGCGTGCCGGGGTCATCTCCAAAAAGGGCCGCGATATGCCCTTGGCCAAGGTCAACAACGTGTCCTTCGAGGTGGGCGTCCTGGGACGCGTCCTCAACTACGGACGCCTGGAGATCACGTCGGCCAGCGACGAGAATCTCGTCATCGAGGATGTGCCCAACGTCGAGGTGATCCAGCGCGACGTCTATCGGCTCCACGAGCAGGACGACGATCGTCGCCGGCGACGCAGCACGGAGCAGGGTGGCGATCCGGTGCCGCCCGGCGATGGCACCTGATCCCACCGAGGCGCTCGAGGAGGTCGTCCTCGGCGGCCCACCGACCTACACACGCGCCGACCTCATCAGGCTCTCCGGCGTTCCCGACGAGCTGGCTCGGGCTCTTTGGCGTGCACTCGGCTTCCCCGACACCGGTGGTGCTGCGGCCTTTACCGATGCCGATCTGGAGGCGTTGCGGACCGTCCATGACCTGATCACGCGGGGACTGCTCGACGACGACACCGCCATCGTGCTCGCGCGCAGCCTCGGACAGTCGACCGCACGTTTGGCCGACTGGCAGGCCGAGGCCGTAGGGCGATTCCTTGTCGAGCAGGAGCACCTGGACGGCCGCGACATCACCGAGGATCCCGAGGTCGTCGACCGGATCGTTCGGCGTACGTCCGAACTCGTGAATCCCATGGAGCGACTCCTGGACTACGCCTGGCGGCGACAGCTTGCGGCCGTGCTCGAACGCAGACTTGCGCGGACGGAGGTCATCGGAGAGCCCAGTGCCGACGGCACGGTCGGGTTCGCGGACCTTGTCGGATTCACGCGTCTGAGCAGGCAGTTGGAGGATGCGGACCTCGCTGCGCTGGTGGAGCGCTTCGAGGCGGTCAGTGCCGATGTCGTCGCCGCCACAGGCGCGACACTCGTGAAGACCGTGGGAGACGAGATTCTCTTCGTCGCCGATGACGCCGTGACCGCCGCTGAGACGGCGCTCGGCCTCCATGGAGCGCACGCGCGTGATCCCGATGTCCCAGAGATGCGTATCGGTCTGGCAAGCGGACCGGTGCTGCGTCGCATGGGCGATGTCTTTGGATCGACGGTCAATCTAGCGAGCCGGCTCACTGCACTAGCGCGCCCCGATTCGACCCTCGTCGATGCGGCCACGGCAGCGCAGCTGTCGGTGGAGCCCGGCATGGGACTGCGGCAATTGGCACCGCGCCGCGTGCGCGGCCTGGGTGTGATCAGGGTGTTCGAACTGGGGCGGACCTGACGGTCAGATCGGAGTGACGGCGTCGCGCTCGGCGAGCTCGCGGTCAGCTTCGTCATCAGAAGGGATCTCGGGGAAGACCCACTTGCGGTAGGACCAGAAGCGGAAGAGCGTGCCGAGGCCGAGCCCGATCACGTTGGCGCTGATGTTGTCGGCGATGGGGCTGTCGAGTCCGAGCGCGTAGTGACTGAGCCACAGGCACGACAGGGCGATGAGCATCGCGACGCCGTTGAGTGCGAAGAAGAGGATGTACTCGCGGCCCATATGGGTGCGACCACGGTGCCGGAAGGTCCAGAAGCGGTTGCCGAAGTAGGCGAAGGTTGTCGCTGCGATGACGCTGATGGCTTTGGCGGTGAGCGGCTTGTCCTGCAGCGGCCCGGCGTACAAAAGGAAGTTGAAGAGGCCCACGTCGATGATGAAGGCGAAGGAGCCGACGATGCCGAACTTCGCGATCTCGCGGAAGAGCATGCTCACGGATCCGCGGACCCGGTCGATGAGGGACGGGCGCGCGACAGGGGCGGGACCCGCTTGCGACATGGGGGGATGCTATCCCGGTCGACCCCGGGCACGTGGGCCGAGCGCGGTCACCTCGGTAGGGTCGCTCCGTGACCGAGACCACCGGTGTCCTGCGCGTGGGCATGGTCGGCGGCGGTCAATTGTCCCGGATGACCGCGGCGCCCGCGGCCGCACTGGGCGTCGGCTTCCGGGTGCTCGCCCTGGACCCCCATGAGTCTGCTGCCCAGGTCGCAGCGGATGTGGTGCTCGGTCGCCACGACGACCTTGAGGCACTGCGGCGCCTCGCCGATGGCGCGACGGTCGTCACCTTTGATCATGAGCATGTGCCGCCGGAGCACCTTCGTGCGCTGGAGGCCTCCGGGGTGTCTGTGCGACCCGGACCGTCGGCGCTGGTCCACGCACAGGACAAGATCGCCATGCGCGAGGCGCTGGACCGAGCCGGTCTGCCCTCACCAGCGTGGCGCCACGTCACGTCCGCGGATGATATCGAATCCGTGGGCGATGCGCTGGGTTGGCCTTTCGTGCTCAAGGTCTCCCGTGGAGGGTACGACGGACGCGGGGTGTGGGTCGTCGACGACATCGCATCCGCGCAGCGCGTGATGGCAGAGACACCGCTCGTCGCAGGCGCGCGATGGCTTGCCGAAGAACGCGTGCCCTTCACCCGAGAGTTGGCCGCCCAGGTCGCTCGGAGCCCGCATGGTCAGGCGGTCGCCTATCCGATCGTGCGCACGGTGCAGGTCGATGGCATGTGCTCCGAGGTTGTGGCGCCCTGCCCGGACCTCTCGGATGATCGCGCTCTCGAGGCTCAGCGGATCGCCTTGGAGATTGCCCGTGCGCTCGACGTCACCGGCATGCTGGCGGTCGAGCTCTTCGATACGCCGACGGGAGTCCTCGTCAACGAGCTCGCCATGCGGCCGCATAACTCCGGGCACTGGACCATTGACGGGTCGGTGACGAGTCAGTTCGAGAACCACCTGCGCGCCGTGCTTGACCTGCCCTTGGGAGACCCCGGCACCGTCGCCCCCTGGGCCGTGATGGTCAACATCGTGGGACCTCAGGATGCGCTCGGCCTTCCGCCGCTCGTGGAGGCATATCGGCATGTGTTTGCCCGCGACCCTGGCCTCAAGGTGCACCTTTACGGCAAGGAGATCCGCCCTGGACGCAAACTCGGTCATGTGACCGTGGTGGGCGATGATCTCGATGACCTGCTTGCCCGCGCACATCATGCTGCCGACTACTTCATGGGAGTGATCGATGAGTGAGTCCACGCCCGTCGTCGGCATCATCATGGGCAGCGATTCGGACTGGCCCGTCATGGAGGCGGCGGCCACTGCGCTGGCGGAGTTCGGCGTGCCCTACGAGGCAGATGTCGTCTCAGCGCATCGCATGCCCAAGGAGATGGTCGCCTACGCCGAATCCGCTGCGGATCGAGGACTTCGAGTCATCATCGCCGGCGCCGGCGGAGCCGCGCACCTGCCCGGGATGGTGGCCTCGCTCACGCCGCTGCCGGTGATTGGCGTACCGATCCCGCTCTCGCAGCTCGATGGGCTCGATTCGCTGCTCTCCATCGCGCAAATGCCCGCGGGTGTGCCTGTCGCGACCGTCGCGGTGGGCAACGCTCGCAACGCGGGCCTCCTCGCCGTGCGTATCCTCGCCGCCTCCGACCCGCGGCTCCTCGCCGCGATGGCTGCCTTCCAGGAGTCGTTGAGGAACACGGCGATGGAGAAGGGTGCCCGGGTCCGCGAACATGGGTGAGCGGGACGGCCGCCTCTACGGCACTCCTGAGGTCGCCGCGCGCATCCTCGACGACTCCTCGACATGGTTCGTCGTGGGCCTGGGCAACAACCCGGATCGCGATGCCTATGGCATCGCGCGCCTGCTCCAATCAAGAGGCAAGCGCATCGTGCCGATCTATCCCCGCGCGGAGGTCGTGCATGGCGAGCAGGGCTACGCCACCATCGCGGAGGCAGCGGCCGCTGTGGGCACACCCGATGTAGTCGACCTCTTCGTGCGCTCATCCCGCGTGGACAGGCTTGTCGATGATGCCATCGCCGCGGGTGCGCAGGCCGTGTGGATGCAGCTTGGGGTTATCGATGAGGCCGCGGCCCAGCGCGCGGTCGACGCGGGTCTCGAGGTCGTCATGGACAACTGCCCGGCCATCGTCTGGCGTGCCGCTAGCGCCGCGGACTAGGAGACGGGGCGCCCGAGGGCGCGGTAGGTCCACCCGGCCTCGCGCCAGCGATCCACGTCGAGGGCGTTGCGGGCGTCGATGAGCGAGGCCTGGCGCACCACGGGCGTAATGGTCGCGGGATCGAGGTCGCGGTAGTCGGCCCACTCGGTGAGCAGCAGGACGACATCGGCATCGCGAGCAGCATCGAGTGGAGAGTCGGCGTACTCGAGTTGGGGGAAGAGCCTGCGCGCATTGTCGACGGCGCGCGGATCGTGGACGGTGACGATGGCACCAGCGGTGTGCAGTGCGGCCGCGACATGGAGCGCGGGGGAGTCGCGGACATCATCGCTGTCGGGCTTGAACGCCGCGCCCCACACAGCGACTCGACGCCCTGAGGCCTCGCCACCCATCGCCTCGAGCGCAAGGTCGACGGTGTGCTGGCGGCGCCGGATATTGATGTCGTCGATGTCGCGCAGGAACATGAGCGCCTCGTCGACGCCGAGCTCGCCGGCGCGCGCCATGAATGCTCGGATGTCCTTAGGCAGGCACCCGCCGCCGAAGCCCAGACCCGCGCGTAGGAACTGCGGGCCGATGCGCGGGTCCATGCCCAGCGCGGCCGACAGGGTCACGATGTCTCCACCGGTGGCTTCGCACACCTCGGCCATGGCGTTGATGAATGAGATCTTGGTGGCCAGGAAGGCATTGGCCGCCACCTTGACTAGTTCGGCGGTGGCGAAGTCGGTCACCAGCAGCGGGGTGCCGGCGTCGAGCAATGCGGCATAGACCTCGCGTAGCACGGCCTCATCGGCCGCGTCCCTGACTCCGAAGACAAGGCGGTCGGGGCGCAGCGTGTCCTCCACCGCATGGCCCTCGCGCAGGAATTCCGGATTCCAGGCGACATGCGCTCCGGTCGCCGACACGCGTTCGGCGATACCCGCCGCGGTGCCGACCGGGACGGTCGACTTGCCCACGAGCAGTGCTCCGGCGTCGAGCACAGGGATCAGGGCATCGACCGCGCCGTGGACCTGGGTCAAGTCGGCGGCGGGAGATTCCGCTCGCTGGGGAGTGCCCACGCAGACGAAGTGCACCCGCGCCCCGGCCGCATCGGCCGGATCGGTGGAGAAGCGCAACCGCCCCGTCGCCAGCCCGCGCTGCAGCACCTCGTCGAGGCCCGGCTCCCAGAAGGGCACCGTGCCTGACGCCAGCGCCGCGACCTTGGCCGGATCCGTGTCGATGCCCACCACGTCATGGCCCAACTCCGCCATGCACGCGGCATGGGTCGCCCCCAGGTAGCCGGTCCCCACCACGCTCATGCGCACGCCCCGGAGCCTAGTCGCCGAGGTGGTGCCCCCGGACGTCGCCGATAGGCTCATCACAGTCCGACGGGGCCGAAGAGGGAGGATC
>CAJBMR010000464.1 GCA_903954205.1 uncultured bacterium
CGGCGGCGATGCCGACGCGACCGAGAGTGGGTCGGATCATGTTGTGCCTTCCGGTTGGGCGGTCGGGTCGACCGTCGCTATAGGGGTATTCGTCCCCGCGCCCCCTCCTGGATGCAGCGGATGCGGTCAATCTCCCGACGGGCGAGATCAGTCAGCGCGGGTTAACGTGTAAGGCCGACTCGGGAGGTCACATGGCACGCGTCCACTTCACGGTGCGCAAGCACCTGCCCCTGCCGGGGCGCATCGCCTACGAGGAGCTTGCCGACTGGCGCGGTCACGCCGAGTGGGTGCCCATGACCCGCGTGGTCATTGAGTCGGGTGACGGAGGAGTGGGCACCACTTTCGTCGCCACCACCGGCCTTGGCCCGCTCGCGCTGCCTGACCGCATGCGCGTGGAGGCCATGGATTCCGATGCTCGCACCGTCACGATCGTGAAGATTGGTCCTGTGCTCACCGGTGAGGTGCGCCTCGCTGTCGAGTCCGTGGGTGATGCAGCGTGCACGGTCCTGTGGGACGAAGACATCCGCGTGCCGCTGCTGCCCGGCTTCCTCTCCAAGCCCGTGGGCGCGGTCGCGCGCAAGGCATTCGAGGTGTCGCTCGACCGCATGGCCAAGCACGCCCGCAAGCGTCAGCGCGCTTAGCCCACGCGGTCGAGGGCCTGCGCAAGGTCGGCGATGAGGTCGGCCGGATCTTCGAGGCCCGCGGAGATGCGCAGCACAGCTTCGTGCGGCTGCGCGGATTCGGTGACCACGCGGTGGGTCAACGACGCTGGGTGCTCGATGAGCGTGTCGATCCCACCGAGGGAGACGGCGTGCGTGATGAGGCGCAGCGCCCTGCACACCTTCTCGGCTGCATCGAAGCCGCCGACCATCTCGAAGGCCAACATGGCTCCGGGCCCGCTCATTTGGCGACCGATGAGTCCGGTCGGATCAGCCCCAGGAAGACCGGGATAGAAGACACGCGAGATGGCGGGCTGGTCCACGAGCCAGCGGGCGATCTCTCCGGCGACGCGCTGCTGCTCGCGCATCCGAATCGGCAGGGTGCCGACGCCGCGCAGCATCAAATAGGCGGTGAAGGGATCCATGACGCCGCCGGTGACGACGCGCAGGGGCCGCAGGGTCCGCGCCAGTTCGGGAGACGTCACCACGACACCCCCCATCGCGTCGCCGTGACCGCCGAGGTACTTCGTGGCGCTGTGCACGGAGTACGCCGCTCCGTGGCGCAAGGGCTGCTGCAGCACGGGCGAGGCGAAGGTGTTGTCGATCATCACCGGGACGTCGCCTGCCTGGCGCACGATGTCGGCAATGTCACGGAGCTCGAGCGTCGGGTTGCTCGGTGTCTCGAGCACGACGAGGCCGGTGTCCTCGGTGACGTGCGCGGCGATCTCATCGGGAGCGGCGTAGGTCACCCGTGTGCCGAGGATGCCTGACTCGAGGATCGCGTCCGTGCCGCCGTAGAGCGGGCGCACCGCGATGACATGGGGCTTGCCTGCCGCAACGCGACTCAGGATGACGACATGCGTCGCGGCCATGCCGCTGGCGAAGGCAATCCCCTCGACATCGAGCGACGGCCCATCAGGCACGTAGCCCTCGAGTGCCGCGACGGCGTCCTCGAAGCGCGCAACGGTGGGATTCCATGCGCGTCGATAGATCGTGCTCGCGCCGTGCGGGAGCGGCTTGCCCTCGATGAGCTCGTCGAGGACATCGCGCGCCTCGCTCACGTCGGGGAGCGGCGCTGTCGTCGACAGGTCGATGGGCACGGCGTGGACACCCAAATCCGTGAGATCGGTGCGCCCCGCATGCACGGCGACGCTCGGCAGGGAGAGGCCGTCGAGTGCGTCCATGCGCCTAGCCTGCCGCAACCCGCTCGGGCGCGGTGCCTCGACGAAGGAAAACGGCTGTGCCGATGCCCAGGCCCAGCACGAGCGCACCCGCGGCGAGGTAGCCCCAGGGTGCGCTCACCCCGACGGCCACCGCCGATGCGCAGACCGCCAATCCGACGGCCCCACCGCCGTAGCGCACCACCATCGACAGGCCTGATGACGTCGGGAGCAGTGCGTCGGGGGTCGACGACAGCATGAGGCTGACCCCCACCGGAGTGATGAAGCCGCACCCGATGCCCGCAAGGGACATCCCCGCGCCCACCCACAGTGGGGACGATGTCGACATGAGTGCGAGGACCCCGCACGCGACGGTGAGGATCGCCAGACCGCTGAGGATGATCGGGCTGGCACCGAGGCGCGCGGACAGCGAGGCGCCCACCCGGGCTCCGATCCAGTAGAGGACCGCCCACGGAGTGAGCACGAGGCCCGCCAGCACGGGATCCAGGTCGAATTCGCCGCGTAGTTGGATCGCGCCGAGGAACTGCAGACCGAGGAAGCCGACGTAGGACGCGGCCAGTGCCAATGCAGTGGCCGACACCGCAGGGATGCGCAGCACGCGTACGTCGATCATGGGCGCGCGCGCCCGTGTCTCCCTGACGGCGAAGGCGGCCAGGAGGACCAGCCCCGCGGTGATGCCGGTCAGGACCCAGGGGTTGGACCAGCCGAGCTCAGGGACCTGCAGAAGCGCAGCGACAAGGGGGAGGAG
>CAJBMR010000465.1 GCA_903954205.1 uncultured bacterium
CCTTCCTCACGTCCGGTGCGCTCGGCGACCTTCTTAGCCAGTGAGTTGGCCACGGCCTTCGCGATGAGCGTCTTGCCGCACCCGGGAGGCCCGTAGAGCAGAATGCCCTTGGGCGGAGCCAGCTCGTGCTCCTCGAAGAGATCCGGGTGCAGGAAGGGCAGTTCGACGGCGTCCTTGATGGCGTCGATCTGACTGCCCAGGCCGCCGATGTCGCCGTAGTCGACATCGGGCACCTCCTCGAGGACGAGTTCCTCGACCTCCGACTTGGGAATCACCTCGAAGACGTATCCGCTGCGGGGCTCCATCAGCAGCGAATCCCCCGCGCGCAGAGTGCGCTGGCGCAGTGGCTCCGCGAGGCCGACGACCCGCTCCTCGTCCGCTCGGCCGATCACGAGTGCTCGCTCACCATCGGCGAGGAGTTCTTTGAGCATGACGATCTCGCCGATCCGCTCGAACTCGCGGACGCCAACGATGTTGAGTGCCTCGTTGAGCATGACCTCCTGGCCAGGCTGCAGGGCGGTGGCGTCGACGTCAGGGGTGGACACCAATCGCATCTTGCGTCCGGCGACCGCGACATCCAGGGAGCCGTCGTCGAGATGGGCCAGGAACACGCCGTAGCTGCCGGGTGGCTCGGCGAGACGGTCAACCTCCGACTTGAGCGCCACGATCTGCTCGCGCGCGTCACGCAGGGTGGCGACGAGCCTGCCGTTATGCGCCTGGGCAGCCGAGAGCTCTGACTCGAGCACCCTCAAGCGCTC
The DNA here is from genome assembly GCA_903954205.1 of uncultured bacterium. Classification (GTDB taxonomy): domain Bacteria; phylum Actinomycetota; class Actinomycetes; order S36-B12; family S36-B12; genus Mxb001. The sequence goes on from CAJBMR010000465.1 coordinate 759, forward strand.
CTCGGGCGTGCGCATCGCTGGGTCGCGCTCGCTCATGCCGCGCCTCCCTGGTCCGTGCCGGCCCACAACCGTGCCGACCCATTGACCCTACCTACACATGGGCGCCTTGGCCTGTCACGCGCCGGTGCTCGTGGCCGGCGGGGCCGACGCGGGCATCCCCTTGGACGGTCGACGCCGTCGAGGAGGCGCAACGGTGCCGTCGGCGAGTCGTCGCGCAGCAAGGAGGAAGCCGGTGTGACCCACCATCCGATGATCAGGGCGGACGGCAAGACCCTCCAGATGCCACGTCCGCACAAGCGACTCCTCCGCCCGCGGCTCTGTCCAGCGACCGTCCGCACGCAGGTCCTCGGCGATCCGGGACAGTTGTGTGGTGGTGGCGACGTAGACGACCAAGACCCCACCGGGTCGAATCGCATCGGAGACGGTGCCGATGTGCTCCCACGGGTCGAGCATGTCGAGGACGACGGCGTCGAAGGCACCCGTGAGCGCAGGGTCCCACGGTCGGTCCGCGAGGTCACCGATGTGCAGGCTCCATGCCGCGGGTTCCTCGGCGAACCATCGCGTGACATTGGAGCGCGCAGTCTCTGCGAAATCTGGTCGTCGCTCGCACGAGACGACTCGACCCCGATCTCCGACCGTCTGCAGGAGGGTGCACGTGAGCGCTCCCGATCCGGCACCGGCCTCGAGGACCGACCACCCCGGTCGCAATCCCGTGAGCATCGCAATGCGAGCGGCGTCCTTGGGATAGATGACCGCCGCACCACGGGGCATCGACAGGACGAAGTCCTCAAGCAGAGAGCGCAGGGCGACGTAGGCCGTGCCGCCAGTCGTGGTCACGACGATTCCCTCGGGCCGCCCGAGCAGATCGTCGTGGGCAATGGATCCACGATGGGTGTGGAAAGTGCCCCCCGGCTGGAGGATCAGCGTGTGATGCCGGCCGCGGTCGTCGGTGATCTGCACGATGTCCCCCGCGGAGAGCATCCTGTCGCCAGTCATCCGGCGAGGCTAGCCCAGGACCGCAGGTCGCCCAGCGTCACGCCGTCGAGCGTCTCCACGACCTGTCGCCGCGGATGCGGAGGAACGGCGACCATGTGCGGTACGGCAAGCACGTAGGCGCCACTCGCCTGACCTGATGCCACGCCCGTGGGCGAGTCCTCAACGACGACGCAGGAATCGATGGGCACGCCCAGCTGCCGCGCAGCCTCGAGATAGGGCTCGGGGTGCGGCTTGCCCTGATTGACCTCATCCCCCGCGACCGTGACATCGAAGGCGGGATCGGGCATGCCGGGGTGATCCGCTACGGCGTCGGACACGGCGTCGAGCAGCCGGCGATGCGATGCGGAGACGAGGGCAGTCGGCACTCCCGCCGCCCGGCATTCCGTGAGGAGTTCGAGAGCGCCCGGGCGCCACTGCAGGTCCCCTGCCCGCAGAAGGCCCTCCATCGTCGTGAGGAGATCGATCCCGATCTGATCCGGCGTGTGGGGGGAACCCGTCTTGTCTGCCATGTACGTCGTCACGCGCTCAAGAGGGCCACCGAGGCAGTGCGCCTGATCCTCCCGGGTCCAGGTCCCGCCCCATTGGGCCACGACGCGACACTCGGCCTCCCACCACAGGTCCTCCGAGTCCAGCAGCGTGCCGTCCAGATCGAAGAGCACCGCAGCCGGGAGGTGCGCAGGAGGGAGGCCCATGACGAAGCAGGCTAGCGGCGCGGCCCTTCCCGGCGTGCCGTGACATAGGGTGAACCAGCCGGGGGTGCGCGTGGCGTGGATCGGAGGTGGCCGGATGATCGAATTCGAGGCCCTGCCCGAACTCGTCGACCCCGTCCTGGTCGCGGCGTTCGAGGGATGGAACGACGCGGGCGACGCGGCAAGTGACACGGTCGACCACCTCATCCGAGCGTGGGGAGCCACGCCACTCGCGGAGATCGATCCCGAGGACTACTACGACTATCAGGTGAACCGACCCATGATCGCCTTCGACGAGGAAGGCGTCCGCCAGCTGACCTGGCCCACAACGCGCATCTATGTCGCGCGGTTGCCGCTCGCCACGCGCGACGTCGTTCTCGTCCACGGCATCGAGCCCAACATGCGCTGGCGCCAGTTCACGGACGAGATCCTCGGCCTCGCTGCGGAGTTGGGCGTCACGCTCTCGGTCACACTCGGTGCGCTTCTGTCCGACAGCCCGCATTCGCGGCCGGTCCCGGTGACCGGCACGGCCACCGATCCCGGCACCGCGCTCAGCCTCGGGGTCGAGCCGTCCCACTACGAAGGACCCACCGGGATCGTCGGGGTTCTCCAGGAAGCGTGTGGCCGCCGGGGACTTCCCTCGGTCTCGCTGTGGGCCGCCGTGCCCCACTACGTGGCCCAGGCGCCCTCCCCCAAGGCCACCCTCGCCCTGGTACGCCGCGTGGAGGATCTACTTGACGTCCCCGTGCCTCTGGGAGACCTCGTCGATGAGGCGCGCGCATGGGAGATCGGAGTGGACGAACTCGCCGCTGACGACGAGGAGGTCGCCGACTACGTGCGTCAGCTCGAGGAGGCGCGCGACACGACCGACCTCCCCGAGGCGAGTGGAGAGGCCATCGCCCGCGAGTTCGAGAGGTACCTGCGCCGCAGGGGCACCGACGGCGGGTGACCCGCTCGATCAGCCCTGTGCGTGCAGGGCCTGGTAGGCCCGGATGAGGGCATCCGTTGAGGAATCACGGTCGAGGGGTCGGTCGGCATCCTGCAGGTCAGGGAGAATTGAGTTAGCCATCGCCTTCCCGAGTTCGACTCCCCACTGGTCGAAACTGTCGATACCCCACACTGCTCCCTGGACGAAGACGCTGTGCTCGTACATCGCGATGAGCGCGCCAAGGGCGTGTGGCTCCAGCCGGGCGGCGAGGATGAACGTCGACGGCCGATTACCCGGCATCACCTTGTGCGGCACCAACTCCTCGGGCGTGCCGTCTGCGCGCACCTCTTCGGCTGTACGGCCGAAGGCAAGCACAGCCGCCTGAGCGAGCGCATTGGCGGCGAGCATGTCCTGCATGTCGAACACCGGCTCTAGGGCCTGCGCGAAGAGAATGAAGTCGCAGGAGACGATCTCGGTCCCCTGATGGAGCAATTGGTAGAACGAGTGCTGGCCATTCGTCCCGGGCTCGCCCCAATAGATTGCCCCCGTGTTGTAGTCCACCGGCGCGCCATCGATCCGCACCGATTTGCCATTGCTCTCCATGGTGAGTTGTTGCAGATAGGCGGGGAAGCGGGAGAGGAATTGGGCGTAGGGAAGCACCGCGTTGGTGGGGATATCGAGGAAGTCCCTGTTCCAAACAGCGATCAGGCCCATCCGCAGCGGGATGTTTGATTCGGGAGCCGCACGGAGGAAGTGCTCATCCATGGCGTGGAAGCCGTCGAGCATCTCCCGGAATCGCCCGGGGCCGATGGCGATCATCGTGCTCAGCCCGATGGCAGAGTCCATCGAGTACCTGCCGCCCACCCAGTCCCAGAAACCGAACATGTTGGCAACGTCAATGCCGAAGGCGGTGACTCGCTCGGCGTTCGTGGACACCGCCACGAAGTGCTTCTCCACCGCTCCCTCGCCCAGTGCGTCGACGATCCAATCTCGTGCGGCCTTGGCATTGGTGAGGGTCTCCTGCGTGCCGAAGGTCTTGGAAGCGACGATGAAGAGCGTCTGGGCGGGGTCGAGCCCGCGCAGAGCCTCGGTGATGTCCGTCGGGTCGACGTTGGAGACGAAGCGGAAGGTCATGTCGCGGTCGGAGTAAAACCGCAAGGCCTCGTATGCCATCGCAGGGCCGAGGTCCGATCCCCCGATGCCGATGTTGACGATGTTGAGCATCCGCTCACCGGTCGCACCCGTCCAGCGACCATCCCGCACCCGGTCGGCGAAGTCCGCCATGCGCTCCAGAACGTCCCGCACCTCCGCCGCGACATCGACGCCGTCTACCTCGCGTGTGGCACCGGGAGGAAGCCGGAGTGCGGTGTGCAGGACAGCTCGGTCCTCCGTCGCATTGATGTGCTCGCCCGCGAACATAGCGTCACGCTTCGCGAGGACGCCCTGCTCACGCGCCAGGTCGAGCAGGGCAGACATCACGTCACCCGTGATGCGCTGCTTGCTGAAGTCAGCACGAAGTCCAGCGGCCTCGAGGGTCCATGCGGGTCCCCTGTCCGGCTCATCGGCGAAGAGTCCCCGGAGCTCGCGGGCCCGCAGTCCGATCGCCAGATCGCTCAGCCGTGCCCATGCCGGGGCGAGGGTCGGGTCGTTCGATTGCGTGGAGTTCATGTGGGAAGCCTTGCACTACGGTGGCGGGGTCGTACACGGTATGGGTCACTAGTCACCCCGCGCGC
>CAJBMR010000466.1 GCA_903954205.1 uncultured bacterium
GGCGTGCCTCTAGTGTGTGCGCATGGCCTACGACGTCGACCGCCTGCGAGAGCACGTGCCCGCTCTGCGAGAGGGGGCCGCCCACTTCGACGGCCCCGGTGGCACCCAGATCCCCGATCAGGTCGCGGATGCGATGAACGACATACTGCGCTCGGCCCTGTCCAATCGAGGCCGGGGCACTGCAGCCGAGCGCCGGGCGGACGACATCGTGGTCGGCACACGCCAGGCCATGGCCGACCTGCTCGGCGCTGACGCCCGCGGGATCGTCTTCGGACGCAGCATGACCCAGATCACAATGGACATCGCGCGCACCCTCGCACAGGACTGGGGACCCGGCGACGAAGTCGTCGTCAGCCGACCCGACCACGACGCCGACGTGCGGCCCTGGGTGATCCACGCCGAACGCGCCGGCGCGACGCTGCGCTGGGCGGAGTTCGATCCTGCGACGGGCGAGATGACCCCCGAGGACGTGCTCAAGCACGTCACTCCGCGCACGCGCCTCGTGGCGCTCACCGGGGCTTCCAACCTCATCGGCACCCGGCCCGACCTGTCCGTGATCGGCGCCGGCGTACACGAGCATGGAGCGCTCTTCTACGTCGACGGCGTGCATCTCACCGCTCACGCGGCCATCGACGTGAGTGCGATCGGATGCGACTTCTACGCCTGCTCGCCCTACAAGTTCCTCGGCCCCCACCTGGGCGTCCTGGCCGCGTCACCCACCCTGCTGGAGACACTGCATCCTGACAAGTTGCTCCCGGCGACCAACGTCGTGCCGGAGCGCTTCGAGCTCGGCACGCTCCCCTACGAGCTCCTGGCGGGAGTGAGCGCGGCCGTCGATGTGCTGGCCGACCTGGTGCCCAGCGGTGAAGGCACTCGCCGTGCGCGCATCCTCGCCTCTATGGCAGCACTCGAGGACTACGAGGACGACCTGCATGCACGCATGCGGGAGGGCCTGGAGACCATCCCGGGCATTCGGCTCTACAGCAATGCCAAGCACCGCACGCCCACCGAGACCTTCACCATCGACGGTCACGCACCCGACGACATCTCTGCGTACCTCGCCGAGCGCGGGGTCAACGCACCGGCGGGCAACTTCTATGCCCTCGAGGTGTCGCGCTGGCTCGGCCTCGGAGACGCCGGCGGTGTGCGTGTCGGCCTCGCGCCATACTCGACCGAAGACGACGTCGACCGACTCATCACCGGCCTGCGCGAGCTGGCCGTCTAGTCCAGGAGGATCCGTGCTTGCTGCTGCTGCCACCTCAATCCATCCGGACGACCCGCTCGCCGGTCTCACCGTGGGGGAATTCGACACGCCCACACCCGAGGAGGGCTGGGTCCGCGTTGGCGTGCGCGCAGCCAGCCTGAACCACCACGACCTGTGGAGCCTGCGCGGTGTGGGGCTTCCCGCCGAGCGCCTGCCCATGATCCTGGGATGCGATGCAGCCGGAGTCCTGGAGGACGGCACCGAGGTGATCGTCCACGGAGTCATCGGCGATCCCGCGGCAGGCGGGGGCGATGAGACCCTCGACCCCAAGCGTTCCCTGCTGTCGGAGGTCTACCCCGGCACGCTCGCCGAGTTCGTGTGCGTCCCCGAGCGCAACGTCCTTCCGAAGCCCGCCGACCTCGACTTCGCCTCCGCCGCGTGCCTGCCGACCGCATGGCTCACGGCGTACCGCATGCTGACGACGAAGGCGCAGGTCCAACCGGGTCAGACCGTGCTCGTGCAGGGCGTGGGCGGCGGAGTCTCGACGGCTGCGATCCAACTGGCCAAGCAACTGGGCGCACGCGTGTGGGCGACGAGCCGCGATGAGGCCAAGCGCGCTGCCGCTGTCGCACTCGGCGCCGACGAGGCCTTCGAGCCCGGGGCCCGGCTGCCGGCGCGCGTCGACGCAGTGATGGAGAGTGTGGGCGAGGCGACCTGGTCTCACTCGCTGAAGTCGCTGCGCCCCGGCGGGCGCCTGGTGGTGTGTGGTGCGACCACCGGCCCCAATCCGCCGGCCGACCTCAACCGCGTCTTCTTCCTGCAACTCGAGGTGCTCGGCTCCACCATGGGCACGCGCGAGGAACTCGCCCAGCTCATCGATCTCGTCATGGCGTCCGGAGTCCGGCCCACGATCTCGGCGACGCACTCCTTGGCCGACGCCCGAGAGGGATTCGCCGAACTCGCCGAGGGCGACGTCATGGGCAAGATCGTCCTCACGGTGGGATAGCCGCTAGGCGTAGTGCGAGCGCTGGGCATCCTCGACGGTGATCCGCTTGCGGAAGACCCAGAAAGACCACGCCTGGTAGGCGATGACCATCGGCAGCCCCACCGCGGCCACCACCGTGATAACGCCCAGGGAGTACGGGCTTGCGGCCGCGCCCTCGACCGTGAGGCTCGCGGCGGGATCGAGCGTGCTCGGGAGCACATTGGGATAGAGCGCGACGAACATCGACGCCACGAAGGCGGCAATGGCGACACCGTGTGCCCAGAAGGCGATGAGCGGTCGCGTCCGCAGGTTGGCGATGAGTGCCACGAGCATGCCGAGGACCGCGAGGATCCCGATGGCCAGGGCGACGGCGTCATCCCGCGAGTAGGACCAGTAGGTCCACGCAGCGAAGGCCGTCATGAGCGCTCCCGCGACGAAGTCAAACCGCGTCGCCCACACCTCGTTCCTGCGCTGCACGGGTCCCGCAGTCTTAAGCGCGAGGAAGGTTGCTCCGTGGGCGAGTGAGAAGGACAGCAGGGTGAGGCCCCCGAGCACGGAGTAGGGATTGATGAAGGACATCAGGCTTCGACCCACGAACTGGCCGCTCGCATCGATGGGGATGCCGTGCACGATCCCGGCCCAGAAGAGGCCGAAGAGGAAGGCGAGCAGGAGCGAGGCGAGCGCGACCGCGGTGTCCCAGCGAGAGCGCCAGGCGGATCCGGGGCGCTTCGATCGATACTCGATCGCCACAGCACGGACGACGATCGCCAC
>CAJBMR010000467.1 GCA_903954205.1 uncultured bacterium
CTCGACGACGTATCCCGTGATCGCCGAGCCGCCGTCATCGGCAGGGGCGGTCCACGTGATCGTGGCGGTCGTCGTGCTCGTCGCCGCTGCTGTCAGACCTGTCGGTGCACCGGGCACTGTTGCGCTCGGGGCCAGTGGGAGGCGGCCGGCATCGAGGATCCCCGCGCCGCACTGCAGAGTGGTGCAGTCCCAATCGTCGCCGCGCACGTTGAAGGGCTGGACGGACGAGATGAGCGCGGTCCGCACGGACGCGGGCGTGGTGAGACCGGCCGAGTAGAGCAGCGCTGCAGCACCTGCGACGTGCGGTGTGGCCATGGAGGTGCCCTGGAGAGCTTCGTAGATGTACTGGCCGGATAGTGCGGGGTAGATGGGTCCGCGCGTGCCCGCGTTGTACGTCGAGAGCACGCCGCTGTCGACCGCGAAGTCTCCACCGGGCGCAGCCAGCGTGGCTTGCCCGGGCAGGACGCCGTAGTTGGAGTAGTTTGCCCGCTGCCCGCGACTATCGGTCGCGGTGACCGCGATGACTCCGGAGCAGTTGGCGGGGACCTTGTTGGTGATCGGCTCATCCTCGTTGCCAGCGGCGACGACGACGGTGGTGCCGCGGGCGATGGCGCCATTGATCGCCGACGAATAGGCGTTGGTGCAGGTCCCGTTGCCGCCCAGCGACATGTTGATGACCTTGGCTGGCGTCGCATTGGCCGGCACGCCCGGCACGGATCCACCCGAAGCCCACGTGATGCTCACGACGATGTCGGAGGTGTAGCCACCGCACTTCCCGAGCGCCCGCACCGCCTGGACCTTGGCGCCTGGCGCGACACCGGTGATGCCGAGATTGTTGTCCTGGACAGCCGCGACGGTGCCGCTGACGTGCGTGCCATGCCAACTCGAGTTGGTGACTTCGCAGCCCTCGAACTCCCCCGCCGAAGCCTCCGCTGAAGTAATCCAGTCACCGGGGTCTGCAGGGTCGGGATCCCACCCATTGCCGTCATTTGCGACCGCCACATCACTGATGAAGTCATAGCCAGCCACCACGTTGGCGTTGAGGTCAGGGTGCAGAGCGATGCCGGTGTCGATCACAGCGACGACGACGTCGGGTGCACCCTTCTGCACACCCCAGGCGAGAGGCGCCTTGATGCTGTAGTCCGAAGCGCCGCCACCCGCCCACATGTCACTCATCTGAGGGAAGAGCGGGTCGTTGGGGATGTCGGGTGTGGCCGCGATCTGCACGCGTAGGTCCGGCTCGGCCCACAGCACATCAGGTCGGGCTTCGAGTGCGGTAGCAATACCTTGGGCAGCGCTCGCACTCACGACCTGATCGAAGAGGAGTACGTCGGTCGTGGTGCTCAATGCCTTGGTTCGGGAGACATCAAGGCCGAGCGGCATGGCATCCACCATGGCGCGCGCACCTGCGACTCCCCCTAGGCCGATCGTGCGGACGATCACACCTCGTGCGACCTGCGGTGGCGTCGTCGACGTCTGGGCGGCGGGGTCATTCCCTGCTGGTGGCTGCTCGGCGGACGCGGAAGGAGCCACGGTCATGAGGCCCATGGGCACGGCGAGCGCCGCGGCAGCCAGGATCCACGTCCTCACCCGACCTGACCACCGATGCTCGCCCACGTCACCATCGTCCTCCTTCGTGGACCCGATGTCTCTGGGAGTAGCCCATGAGGTCGGTCACCCGGCTGTGAACACGCTCGGAAAGGGGACGCTCCTCACGCGAGATCACCCGACTCCCCCGACGCGACTAGGGGGTGAACACCGACGAGGTGCTGCTCTTGGCCTCGTCGGTGCCCTCGAAGACCGCCTTGAACTTCGTCCCCGCGGGGTAGGTCTTGTCGATCGTCACGCTGAAGTTGCCGTCTTCGTCCACCGAGCCGCTGCCACCCGTCTTCCAGGAGGCGCTGGGCTTCTTGACCTTGATGGTCACATCGCCAAACATCGCCACCTCCGCGTCCGCGACGGTGCCCTTGACCTTCGTGCGCGAGCTGCCGGCATTGACACGCGTGATCGTCGTCGTGGTCGTCCCCTTGCTGATGGTGAATTCCAGCGTCATCGTCCGGTTGTAGACAGCAGTGGCGTCGGCGGGATCGGCCATGCGCACGGCCACTGTCGCGGTCCAGGAGCCTGCTCCGTCGCCGGAGCAGATCTGCAGGTCGCCGTCGAAGGTCCCGGCGCCGAAGTCGGTGAGCATGCCGGTGACGCTGCCGCCACCGTCACGCTCCGCCTCGATCTCCGCACTCCACTGCACACGCGGCAGCGCATCCGATACGACCACCTCATAGGGGAAGTCGGTGCATTCCTCGGTGAAGGCACCGCCGTCGATGGTCATCTCAAGGGTGCCCAGCGGCGTGGTCGCCGATGACGTGCCGGCCGAGGCCGCCGGAGCAGAAAGCAGGGTTCCCACGGCCAGCCCGGCGGCGAGGGTGAGCGAGACGATCTTCATGCGCCAGACGGTAGAGCGCCAGGGACCCTCAGTGCGCGCTTGCGAGGGAAATCCCAGATTTTCACCCGAATCTCCCCAGCATCCCCCTGGCGAGGTTGGCTCACCATCAGGCGTGCTCTGACGGTGCGCGCCCCTCGCAGGCGCGCCTACGGGTGATCAGCGCAGCCCGCGCACGACGACGGCGTTGGACCGCACGCGCGTGCCATCGACCAGAGCGGTCACGTAGATGCGCACCGCGGCGGTTGACCTCAGGCGCCACGTGAAACGGCCGTCTTCGGCGACCGTGGGACGGGTGGGTGAAGTCGAGTAGCCGGCGCGGCCGCCACTGCCCACACGCACCGTGATCTCGCGGCCGGCTAGCCCCGTCGACGTGCCCCGGACGATGACCACCGGCCTCAGGCGACCCACGCCACGCGTCGCCGAGATGAGCATGGTCGGCACGACCGGCTCGGCGACCTCGATACCCAGCGAGAGGACGAGCGCACGGTCATCGCTCGTGCGACCGACGAGTTGGAGTACATGCTCACCTGACGATGTGCCGATGGGGATCTCGACACTCCCGGAGATGGCACCATCGGCGTCGACACTGACGCGGCCAAGCGTGTAACTCGATCGCGGCAGCAGTCGCGCCAGTGCGTAAGCGAGGGCGCCTGTCGTCGGCGGATCGAGGAAGACATCCACGGAACCCGCCGGGGCGAAGCCCGACCCACCGAGTTGCAGTGCACCACCGGTGGGCAGGCGCAACACCCCGTCGCTGCCCACCTGCTGGCCGCTACCACTCGCATCCGTGGCTCCGAGCGACACGGCATAGCCGGTGCCGCTGACGAGCAACTGCCCTCCGGACGGCTGCGTGCGCAGGTTGGGATCGGGTTGACCGCCCACGAGTCCCTGTGTCTCGCCCGGCGGCAGGACCGGTGCCGGCACCGGGGTGGGAGTCGGCTCTGGCGTCGGCGAAGGTGACGCCGAGGGCGACGGCGATGCGCTCGGTGACGGGGAAGGTGAGGTCGGTGGCGGAGCTCCTCCTCCGCCGCCTCCCCCTCCGCCTCCAGGCGGTGGCGGGGGTGGAGGCACATACGGCGCGACCGGGGTGATCGGTCCCGACACCGGCGACGCGGTGCCCGTGCCGACGTCGTTGACGGCGGCCACGCGGAAGTAGTGCGCCGTGCCATTGGCCAGCGACGACGCGACACAC
>CAJBMR010000468.1 GCA_903954205.1 uncultured bacterium
ACGGCGAAGAGCAGGAGCAGCTCGAAGGACAGCAGGAAGGCACTCGGCAAGACGACGCCCGCGACCGTGATTGCGACGTAGACGATGAGATTGAGTACGGCGTACACCGTGATGGCGCGACGGGCTCGCTCGGAGGCGAGGGCATAGGCCACCGCGACGACCATGGCGCTCATGCTCGCCACCTGCATGAGGCTGTAGGCGATCTCGAAGCCGTTGGTGAGCGCGCAGAGGTCGCGGCCTGCGCACTTGAGCTCGTAGCTGAAGGCCTGGTAGCTGATGCCTGCGGAGCCCGCGGCGAGCCCGCCGAGGATCAGGGATACGCCGAACCATGTGCGCGAGCGCTGACCTCTGCGCGAGACGAGGAAATAGATGCCTACGCCCAGCCAGAGCAGCGCCAGGGCGAAGACGAGCACACTGCTCCACGGCTCGGCCAGCGTGATTCCGCCCACCTCGACGCACGGGCGCTGGGCGCACCACTCAGCAGGAGTCGTTGGCGGCTGGTAGACGAGCTCGTCGATGCGGCCCAGCGCAGCGAGATTCACGGTAACGACCCTCTCGGTGTCCTACTCCTGAGGAGGCGGAGGCGACGGCACGAAAGAGCAGAAGACGTTGTTGGGCGGTAGCTGCCTGCGCAGCAGGTAGCGGGTGACCGGGTCGTTGACGCACGTCGACGGCGTGGACATGTAAGTCACGTGCTGGGAGCTGTTGTAGTTGATGAGCCGCGACCCCGCGTACTGATTGGCCATGATCTTGCCCCACAGCCACGGGGTGGCCCGGTCACCGAGGGACAACACGACCACCGGCGGTGTGGCGAGCTCGATGGTGGCCCAGTCACTCGGCACCGGCGGGGAATAGTCAGCAGGCAGCCCCTGGCAACTCGTAATGACGCTGGTCGCGGTGGCAAACGTCGTCCCGTAGTCGCGCGCGGCGCTGGCAGCCACCCGGCCGGCCATCTCGGGAGTCGGGCGATCGTGCAGGTCGGCGCAGTTGATGAAGGAGAAGAGAAGGCTCTCCGACAGATCCGGCTCCGGATCGTCGAGGGCTTCCACCGCGCGCACCGCAGCCTTGCGCGTTTGGGTAGAGGGCTGGCCGACGAGCGCGTCGTAGAGAGCGTTGATCCCGTCGCGGATGCCCGAGTAGGCGGCCTGGCTGCCAAGGGCCCCAAAGACCGATCCGGAGAAGCTCCAGCGCGTGATGCTCCCCTCCGCTGTCTCAATGTAGGTGTCGTCGAGCACTTCCAGGATCTGCTCGAACTTCCGCGTCTGCGCGCGGCCCATCACGGAGGAGTAGACCTGCAGCGCGGTCTGCCACGCCATGGGCTGCTGGCTGGAGAGGCGATAGACCGACTCCTGCGGCCACAGGCTGCCGTCGACGATCACCGTGCGGAGGCTGTCAGGGAAGGTCTTGGCGTAGGTGTAGGCGATGCGGGTGCCGTAGCTCATGCCCCAGAAGTTCCACCGGGGGTAGCCCAGCGCGATGCGCATGGCCTCCATGTCGCGCACGACCTGCCACGTGCCGAGATAGGGCGCCGAGTCCGGGTTCTTCGCGAAGCAATCGGAGAGGACCGCGCCGGTGGCGACGGCGTACTCCGACCAGGCCTTCTCCCAATCCACCGCGCCCGTGAGGGGCAGGTCCGGATCGGGCATGGCGCCGCACCCCGTCAACTTCGGACCGCTCAGGCCCACACCGCGCGGATCCCACATGACGAAGTCGAAACGGTCGCGCACCTGCCGGGGCAGGTCCGAGTGGACGAACTCACCGAAATCGATTCCCGAACCGCCCGGGCCACCGGGGTTGAAGGTGAAACCGCCGCCGCCGCGCGCAGATGGGATCACGCGCAGCGCGATCTTCGTCGTGCGGCCGTCATCAGGGGTCTGCCAGTCCAGCGGCACCGTGAGCTCCGCGCACTTGGTGCTCGCAGGCTTCACCCCATCTGGGCAATCGACGTAGGTAAGCGACGGCTCGAAGGCAGACGCTGCCGGTGCGATCGCGAGGCCGGTCAGGCCGGTCGCGAGGAGGCCGAGGGTGGCGACGAGGGCGGGGAGTGGGGTGCGCATGCCAGTGACGGTACGGGTCAGACGCACGTCACGGGCGGGAACGCGGCGGTTGGCGCGGCACGGGGAGGCACCCGACGGTCGTCAGGGCCGATGCAGCAGCGCGCGAGGGAATGACCTGAGCCGACCACCCGCGCATTCGGACCACACCCCCTGTGGATTGCAAGTGGCTATCCACAGGGGTCTTCTCCCAGGGTGCCGGCATGACTTCAACACCCTTTGATGACCCGAACGCCTTTGACCGCAACTGGCTCAAGGCTGACCCGCAAGCCAAGGAGTCCCTGGCCAAGGCTGATCCACTCCTCTTTGTCGCTGACCACATCTCAATTTACGACCGCAGGGAGGGGGCAGTCGCCCTCGCGGTCACGTCTCGTGATGGCCAGTCGACGCTGATCGTCGTCCCCGATGGTCCGGCTCATCCATCGGATGCGCAGTGCCTCACGCTGCTCGGCAATGCGATCGAGCGCACGCCGAGCGGTGTGCGCTCACTCGGCGTCGTCCATCACCGCAGGGGATCCACTGCCG
>CAJBMR010000469.1 GCA_903954205.1 uncultured bacterium
CTCATCAGTCCACGAAGCTCGCGACCGGTGTCCTCGATCGGATGAGCCTCGCCCTTGGCGCGCAGCGCCTTGAACTCCGGACCGCCGGCCTCCTGATCGGCCATGAAGCGGGCGGCGAAAGAGCCGTTCTGCACGTCGGCGAGGACGGCCTTCATGTTTTCCTTCACGCGCTCGTCGATCACGCGCGGGCCGGAGACGTAGTCGCCGTACTCGGCGGTGTCCGACACGCTCCAGCGCTGCTTGGCGATGCCGCCCTCGTACATCAGGTCGACGATGAGCTTGAGCTCGTGGAGGCACTCGAAGTAGGCAACCTCGGGCTGGTAGCCCGCCTCGACCAGCGTCTCGAAGCCGTACATCACCAACTGCGACGCACCGCCGCACAGCACCGCCTGCTCGCCGAAGAGATCAGTCTCGGTCTCCTCGGTGAAGGTGGTCTTGATGCCGCCCGCGCGCAGCGAACCGATCGCCTTGGCGTAGGACAGCGCGAGCGGCCAGGCCTGCCCGGTGAAGTCCTGCTCGACGGCGACGATGGCCGGCACGCCACGGCCCGCGACGTACTCGCGGCGCACGAGGTGACCCGGGCCCTTGGGCGCGACCATGCAGACATCGACGGTCGCAGGCGGATTGACGTAGCCGAAGCGGATGTTGAAGCCGTGCGCGAAGAAGAGCGCGTCGCCCTCCTGGAGGTTGGGCGCGATGGCCTCGGCGTAGAGCTTCTTCTGCACCGGGTCCGGCACCGTCATCATGATGAGGTCAGCCTCGGCAGCCGCCGTCGCCGGATCGACGACCCGCAGGCCCTCCTCCTCGGCCTTGGCGCGGCTCTTGGAGTTGGGCGATAGGCCGACGCGCACATCGACACCGCTATCGCGCAGGCTCAGGGAGTGGGCGTGGCCCTGGCTGCCGTAGCCCATGACCGCAACGACGCGGTTCTGGATGATGGACAGATCGGCATCGGCGTCGTAGAACAGCTCGGCCACGGGGACTCCTTCAGGGGATGGGCAGGGGAAAAGGGTATCGGGGGGTGGGTGATGGGGCGTCATGCGCCTCAGGCCGTGCGATCCGCGGGCCGCAGGTTGCGGTCACTGATGGAGCGGCCCCCACGACTGGTCGCGATCACACCGGACCTGACGAGCTCCTTGATGCCGTAGGGCTCGAGGAGCTTGAGCAAGGCCTCGATCTTGTCGTCATTGCCGGTGACCTCGATCGTCACGGCATCGAGAGCCACGTCGACGACCTTGGCCCGGAAGAGCTGCACGACCTCGAGGATGCTCGAACGCTGGCCGGCATCGGCCTTGACCTTCACCAGGGCGATCGCGCGCTGCACCGAGTTGGCCTCGTCCAGCTCCACGATCTTGAGGACGTTGACGAGCTTGTTGAGCTGCTTCGTCACCTGCTCCAGGGGAAGCCCGGTGACGTTGACGACGATTGTCATGCGAGAGACCTCGGGCACCTCGGTGGGGCCCACGGCGAGCGACTCGATGTTGAAGCCGCGTCGCGAGAAGAGGCTGGACACGCGGGCGAGTACGCCGGGCTTGTCCTCCACGAGGACGGACAGGGTGTGGCGGCTCATCTCATTCCTCCGAGTCCCACGAGGGCGCCATCTCGCGCGCCACCAGGATGTCATCGTTGCTGGTGCCGGCGGCCACCATCGGCCAAACCATCGCGTCGCGATGGACGACGAAGTCGATGACGACGGGGGCGTCGTTGATCGACAGTGCCTTCTCGATCACCGAGTCGACCTCCTCCGGAGTCTCGCAGCGAAGGCCGTGGCAGCCGTAGGCGTCGGCGAGCTTGACGAAGTCGGGCAGGCGGTGGCTGTGCAGGTCGGTCTCGGAGTAGCGCTCGTTGTAGAAGAGCGTCTGCCACTGGCGCACCATGCCGAGACTGGAGTTGTTGATGAGGGCGACCTTGATCGGGATGTCGTTGATCGCGCAGGTGACGAGCTCCTGATTGGTCATCTGGAAGCAGCCGTCGCCGTCGATCGCCCAGACCACCGAGCCGGGCATGCCGACCTTGGCGCCCATCGCAGCCGGCACGGCGTAGCCCATCGTGCCGAGACCACCCGAGTTGAGCCAGGTGCGCGGCTTCTCGTACTTCACGAACTGCGCGCCCCACATCTGGTGCTGACCCACGCCCGCGGCCATGATCGCGTCAGGCCCGCTCAGCGCGCCGAGCCGCTCGATGACGTACTGGGGCGACAGGCTGCCGTCGTTGGGGAGGTCGTAACCGAGTGGGTAGGTGTCGCGCCAGCGGTTGAGCTGCACCCACCAGCCCTCGTAGTCGCCCTGGCGTCCGGCGGCCATCTCCTCGCGCAGCGCGGCGATGAGCTCCGTCATGACCTCGCCGACATCGCCCACGATCGGCACGTCGGCGTGGCGGTTCTTGCCGATCTCTGCAGGGTCGATGTCGGCGTGGATGACGGTCGCGTCCGGAGCGAAGGTCGAGAGCTTGCCGGTGACCCGGTCGTCGAAGCGCGCTCCGAGCGTCACGAGCAGGTCGGACTTCTGCAGCGCCCCCACGGCACCGACGCTGCCGTGCATGCCGGGCATGCCCATGTGCTGGGGATGGCTGTCGGGGAAGGCCCCGCGGGCCATGAGCGTGGTGACCACGGGCAGGCCGGTGAGCTCGGCGAGCTCGCGCAGCTGAGCGGACGCATTGGCGCGGATGACACCGCCGCCGACGTAGAGGACCGGTCGCTTCGACTCGAGGATGAGTCGGTCTGCCTCGCGGACCTGCTTGGAGTGCGGCTTGGTCACCGGGTGGTAGCCGGGCAGGGAGATATCGGTCGGCCACTCGAAGGTCGTCATCGCCTGGAGGGCGTCCTTGGAGATGTCGACGAGCACCGGGCCGGGGCGTCCGGAACTCGCGAGGTAGAAGGCCTCGGCGATCGCGCGCGGGATCTCATCGGGATTGGTGACGAGGTAGTTGTGCTTGGTGATCGGCATCGTGATACCGCGGATGTCCGCCTCCTGGAAGGCGTCGGTGCCGATCGCAGAGCTGGGGACCTGGCCGGTGATCGCGACCATGGGCACGGAGTCCATGTGAGCGTCGGCGATGGGCGTGACGAGGTTGGTCGCGCCCGGACCGCTCGTCGCCATGCAGACGCCGACGCGACCGGTGGCCGCGGCGTAGCCCTCGGCGGCGTGGCCGGCCGCCTGCTCGTGACGGACGAGGATGTGGCGGACCTTGGTGGAGTCCATGAGCGGGTCGTATGCCGGGAGGATCGCCCCGCCGGGAATGCCGAAGACGACATCGACATCGGCGTACTCCATCGACCGAATCAGGCTCTGGGCGCCCGTGATCCGCTCACCGGACGGCTGCCCTGCGCTGGTGCTCATTGCGTCCTCTTCCCACTTCCGTCTCGGAAGTCAACTTCTGTCGCGGGGACCATGGTGGCGCATGGGCCCCTCTAACACGAAACCCCCCGGCCCGGAGGGGCTCGGAGGGTGCGCGCGGGTCGCCATCAGGCGACAGGTGCCGGGGCTAACCCGCGCGCCTGCCTACGATGACGATGACCTGCTGCATGGGAGAAGCGTAGCGGTCCTGGTCGCAGAGCGCTAGGGCGCCTCCCCCACCCTCGGGTCCTCACGCGTTCTGTGGTCGGGATGTGCCACCCGGTGGCACCTTTCGACCGCAGAACACCGCCTGTGGACAGGGCCGGAACCGGAGACCGAGTTCGCGGCAGGGTGTGCCGGTGCCCCCCGCCCACCACGATCGAGGACTCCTGCGCGCCCTGTCCGCCGCCCAAGGTGGCGTTGTGTCCCCGTCGGACTTGGCGGCATGCGGCTTTAGTCGTCGCGCTGTCGCTCGTCGCGTGGCCGAGGGCACCTGGCAGCGCGTGGGCAGCGCCGTCCTCCTCGCTCCGGCGCCCTTCGACGCCGAGCGCCACCTCACAGACGGTCAGTGGGCGGCCATCCTCACGATCACCTACGGCCCGCGCGCCCGGATCAGCGGGGACCTCGCCCTACGCCGCGCAGGCTGGGATCTGGCCGCGACGCCTCGCCTGGTCGTCGTACCCCACAAGACGGCGGCGTCGCTACCCCAGGTCCGCATCCTTCGCCGACCCGACGGCGCTGCCATCCGCAGTCGCGAGGGGTTTCGATTCATGCCCCCACTCCAGGCCCTAGTGGATTCCCTCATCGTGCTGGGTGAACGCCGTTCCGCCGACGTGATCGATCTCGCCCTGCAGAGCAGACTCATTGACGCGGAAACGTTCACCCGCGCCGTGCAGCCTCACCTCGGTTCCGGGCACAACGGCGCCAGATGCCTTCGCGCCATGCTCGAACGCGTGGCCTCGGGGTCGCGGTCCGAGGCGGAGCAGCGCATGGGCGCACTCCTCGACCGCAGTGGCACAGGTCCGTGGGCCCGGAATCTCCCCGTCCGCGATGCCTCGAATCGAGTGATCGCCGAGATTGACTTCGCGCATCTGGGCCTGCGGATCGCCATCGAGGTGGATGGTCGCGCGCATCACACGGGCCGGTCGGCCTTCGAACGCGATCGCGAACGCCAGAACATCCTGATGCTTCAGGGCTGGTTGGTTTTGCGGTTTACGTGGGAGCAGATCACTCAGCGCCCGCACGAGGTCCTCGCCGCCGTACGAGCGGCAGTCACCCAACGCGTCGCGTGACGAACGCCGCTTTACGGTCGGGATGTGCCACCAGGTGGCGCTTTTCGACCGCAGAAGGACGCACTCACCCTCAGTCGCAGACGGCGCCCCGGCTCGCCGAGCCCACGAGACGGACGTACTTGGCGAGGACTCCCCTGTCATAGCGAGGCGGGAGCGGCTCGAACTCCGCTCGGCGCCGGGCGAGCTCACCCTCGTCGACCAGGAGATCGAGCGTGCGCGAGGGGATATCGACGCGGATGCGATCGCCGTCGCGCACGAGGCCGATGGGCCCGCCATCGGACGCCTCAGGGCACACGTGGCCCACACACAGCCCGGTGCTGCCCCCCGAGAAGCGGCCGTCGGTGACGAGCAGGACGTCCTTGCCCAGGCCCGCACCCTTGATCGCCGCGGTGATGGCGAGCATCTCGCGCATGCCCGGGCCGCCCTTGGGCCCCTCATAGCGGACGACGACGACGTCGCCGGCACGGATGCTGCCGTCGGCGAGCGCGACCATCGCCGACTGCTCGCGCTCGAAGACCCGCGCGGTGCCCTCGAAGGAGTCGACGCCCACCCCGGCGGTCTTGACGACCGCGCCCTCGGGGGCAAGGGAGCCGGTCAGGATCGAGATGCCTCCGGTCGCGTCGAGGGGCTGGGAGAGGGAGCGCACGACGTCGCCGTCCGGGCCGGGGATCGACAGTGCGGCGAGATTCTCCGCAAGCGTCTTGCCGGTGACGGTCAAGCAGTCACCGTGCAGCAGGCCGGCATCAAGCAGCATCTTCATCACGAGGGGTACGCCGCCGACCCGATCGAGGTCGAACATCAGGTACTCACCGAAGGGCTTCAGGTTGGCGACGAGCGGCGTGCGATCGCTGATGCGCTGGAAATCATCCAGGTCGAGCTCGAAGCCCGCCTCGTGCGCGATCGCGGGCATGTGCAAGATCGAGTTCGTGGACCCTCCGAGGGCCATGATCAGCGTGATGGCGTTCTCGATCGAGCGAGGCGTGATGATGTCGCGCGCGGTGATGCCCTGGCGGATCATCTCGATGACCGCGCGTCCCGAGTCTCGGGCAAGCACCTCACGGCGAGCATCGACCGCCGGCGGCGACGAGGAGCCGGGGAGCGACATGCCCATTGCCTCGGCCGCGCTCGCCATGGTGTTGGCGGTGTACATCCCGCCGCAGGTGCCCGCCGTCGGGCAGACCGCGCGCTCGATGCGATCGAGGTCCTCATCTGACATCAGGCCACGGGCGTTTGCACCGACAGCCTCGAAGGCGGTCACGATATTGACCGTCTCTTCGCGGCCATCGGTGAAGCGCACGTGACCGGGCAGCAGCGACCCGGCGTAGAGCAGGACGCTGGCGACGTCGAGCCGCGCGGCGGCCATGAGCATGGCCGGGATGCTCTTATCGCAGCCGGCGAGAGTCACCATGCCGTCGAGGCGCTCGGCCTCCATCACGGTCTCGACCGAGTCGGCGATGACCTCGCGTGAGACCAGCGAGAAGTGCATGCCCTCGTGCCCCATGGAGATGCCGTCTGACACCGAGATGGTGCCGAACTGGAGTGGGTAGCCGCCAGCCGCGTGCACGCCCTCCTTGGCCGAGCGCGCCAGTCGCTCGAGCGAGAGATTGCAGGGGGTGATC
>CAJBMR010000470.1 GCA_903954205.1 uncultured bacterium
CGCATGGCGTGATCATCGGCTGAGTGCGTCGACTCCCCCGCCCGAAGCCACCGCGAGGCCCATCTCCGCCAGAGCATCGGTCGCCATCGCCATGCCATCGGCCAGAGACGTGTCCGCGCCGAGCTGCTGGCCCGCGAGCGTGCGCTTGCGGATCGACTCCATGATCACGGCGAGTTTGAGGCCCGACAGCACGACACAGACGTCGAGGTGACCGACGTCGAGCCCGCTGCGCTCGGCGTACCGCTCGACGAGTTGGGGACGCTCCCAGAAGCCGTCACGGTCGGTGACGAAAGCCGCGAACCGGATCTGATGCCGCAACTCGTCACCGGGTCGCGACCAGTAGACGAGCATCGTCGCCAGATCCATGAGCGGATCCCCCAGCGTGGCCATCTCCCAGTCGAGGACGGCGCGGATGCGCGGAGCGACCGGGTCGACGATCGCATTATCGAGTCGGTAGTCGCCGTGCACGATTGACCAGGGCAGATCGGCGGGCAGCGCGGCGACTCGCTCCCGGAGCCAGACCAGGAGTTCGTCGATCGCAGGGAGCTCGCGCGTCTTGCTGAGTTCCCACTGCTGGGCCCAGCGCGACACCTGACGGGTCAGGAAGCCCTCGGGGCGACCCAGATCGCCAAGACCGACCGCGCGCGCATCGATGGCATGCAGCGAGGCGAGTACGTCGACGAGCTCGCCCGACAGTGCGGAGGCATCGGCCGCGGTGAGCCCCTCTGCTGCCGCGTCGCTGCTGATGATGCGGCCCGCGACGTACTCCATGACGAGGAACCGCGCACCGATGACACTGTCGTCATCGCAATAGGCCAGGGGCTGCGGCGCCGGGAAGCCTCCCTGCGTGACGCCGCTGAGCACCGTGAACTCCCGGCCCATGTCATGGGCGGTGGGCATCACGTGACCAAGCGGGGGTCGGCGGATGACGAGCGAGCGGTCACCCTGCGTGACGAGATACGTCACGTTGGACAGCCCACCGGCGAGGCGCACAGCCTCGACAGGACCGGGATCGACCAAGCCCTGCGCGGCGAGCCAGGGGCCGACGGCGTCGAGGTCGAGTCCTTCGGGCGAGGTCACGGCGCCGACGCTACCGGGCCAGCCGCGCGCCGACGCCGCCCTATGCTCAACGCATGGGTGTGCCTGCAGAGGAGTACGTCGCTGAGATCGCTCGAGCGCGCCGCACTGCGAGGCGCGTCTGGATCTGCGCGGCTGTCTCCTGGTGGACCGGCTGGGTGGTCATCGCGGCCTGCCTGATCGCGTGGCTCGGATTCGGGATCTCGATCCTCGAGAGCCTTGAGATCATGCTCGCGATCGGTGTCGCCGGGATCCTCGGTGGCGTCGGGCTCTACGCCCAGAGCCGCAACCTCGATCTGTCGGCGTCACGACTCGAGATCGCGCTGCGCACCACGGGCACGTGATCAGCTCGTGGTGAGGGTCACCTTGCCGGTCGTCTTGCGAGCGCGCATGTCCTCGTGTGCACGTGTGGCATCCGCGAGGGGGTACGCCGAGCCCGGCAGCGGACGCAGCTCGCCCGATGCAACCAGGCGCACGAGATCGGCGAGCGGCTGAGCGACCATGCCGATGGGGTCGACCTTCATGCAGTCGACCAGCCAGAAGCCGATGAC
>CAJBMR010000471.1 GCA_903954205.1 uncultured bacterium
CACCAACGCCATTCTCCACCAACGACGCAGGAAGTCTTCAGATTCTTGCCAACGTCGGCAGGCGCCTACGTTGCAACGAAGCTCACCTGCGCCGACGCGATGCCGACGATCGAGCAGGTCGAGGACATGATGGCAAGAGAGGACTCCTGATGTTGGATCGCGATCACTACCGGGCCCTGTGCGAGACGCGGATCTTCGAGCTTGGAGCGCTGCAGCGCGCACTGCGCTACCGCGCTCGGCGTACCCTCGCCGGGGATGACGGCAATCTGCTCATTCTCGCGGCTGATCACACCGCACGCGGGATGATCGCCGTCGGCAGCGACCCGCTCGCGGTCGCCGACCGCTACACCCTCCTCGACAACCTCCTCCGCGGCCTCTCCGTGCCCGGTGTCGACGGGGTCATGGCGAGCGCCGACATCCTCGAGGAACTCGCGTGGCTTGGCGCCCTCGACGGGCGCGTAGCCATCGGCACCATCAACCGAGGCGGCATCAAGGGTGCGACGTGGGAGCTGGACGATCGGATTACGGCGTACGACCCCGAGCACATCGCCTCCGCTGGCCTCGATGGAGGCAAACTGCTCCTGCGGATCGAATTCACGGACCCGGGAGTAGCGCGCACGATTGAGATGTGCGGCGAGGTCGTCACGAAGTTGTCGGACCAGGGTCTCGCCTGCATGGTGGAACCGCTGCCGTATCTCAAGGACGATGCGGGGCGCTCCTACCTCGACACCCGGGACGAGGAACTCATCCGCGTGGTGTCGATCGCCTCGGGCCTCGGATCGAGCAGCGCCTACACCTGGCTCAAGATCCCCGCGACTAAGCGGATCGCAGAGGTGGCCGCGGCCACCACCATGCCGATCCTGCTTCTCGGCGGCGACCCGGGTGAACAGGCGGGCGAGGTGATCGCCGGCTGGGAGCAGGCCATGCGCGAGCCCAATGTGCGCGGGCTCATCCCGGGACGCGCCCTGCTCTATCCGCACGACGGGGATGTCGAAGGCGTCGTAGCCACGGCGGCCCGGATCGTCCACGGAGTTGGGTCATGAGCCACCGACCCAGCAGTGACGGAGGTGGGTCATGAGCCACCGACCCAGCAGTGACGGAGGTGGGTCATGACATCGACTTGGTATCGGCCGCACGGCTCGCTGGCGCACGCGCACGGGCCCATGTCCATCACTGCCGAGGAGGCGGGCTGGGCCTACAGCGGCCTCACCGTGATTGATCGCGACCATGCGATGGACCTCGGCGATCGCGAGGCAGTGGTCCTCCCCCTATCCGCGCGCGACGTCACTGTGACGATCACCACCGGTGACAGTGAGGCGGCGTACACGCTCGCAGGTCGGGACGGCGTCTTCGCGGCGGTGAGCGACTGGGTCTATGTCCCCCGCGGGAGCCACCTGGAGCTCAGCGACGTCACCGGTGAGGTCGCGATCCTCACGGCAAAGGCACGCGCGGATCACCCCGCTGCATACACGCCTGCCCATGATGTGCCGGTCGAGGTCCGAGGCGGCGGGCGGGCGACGCGGCAGGTCACCAACGTTGCCACGCCCGACTCCTATGCTGCCGCTGACCGCATCTGCGTGTGCGAGGTGATCACGCCGGGTGGCAACTGGTCGAGCTGGCCGCCGCACCGCCACGACGGCATCGGCGACTGCCCGACGACCAACGAGGAGATCTACTACTTCCGCATTGGCACGGAGACCTCGCCCCATGGCACACCTCAGGGCGAGGGGCTCTTCCACGTCTACACGGTCGATGGCGGCGTCGATGAGACGGTGACGATCAGGGACGGCGACACCTACCTGGTCCCGCAGGGCTATCACGGACCGACGGCGGCGGCCCCGGACTATCCGATGTACTTCCTCAATGTCCTCGCGGGACCGGCCGACGAGCGCACGATGGCCTTCTGCGACGACCCCAACCATCACTGGATCCGGGACACCTGGACCGACACGGATCCGCGACTGCCGATGACCTCGGCCGCAGGGAGGATCCGATGAAGCGCATTGGTATCGCCGTACTCGGACTCGGCTGGATGGGGCAGGCGCACTCGCGCTCCATGCTGCGCATCCCCTCGCTCTTCCCCGACCGCAGCTTCCAGCCCGAACTCGTCGTCTGCGCAGACACCGAGGCTGAACGGCGCGAGCGCGCGGTGCGCGACTTCGGCTTCGCCCGCGCCACCGCCGACTGGACCGAGGCCGTCGCCGCGCCCGACGTCGACGCGGTGTGGGTGACCGCACCCAACATGCTCCACGTGCCGATGATCCAGGCGGCCGCCGCAGCGGGGAAGGCGATCTTCAGCGAGAAGCCCATTGGTGGGACTCCCGCTCAGACCGTGCAGGCCTACGCCGCGGCCAAGGCAGCCGGTGTCCTCACCGGTGTCGGCTACAACTACCTCTGGTCGCCCCTCGTGCTGCATGCACGGGCGATGATCGCCGCGGGCGAGCTCGGTGAAATCACCCACTACCGTGGCCGCTTCCTATCCATGTACGGCTCCGATGAGATGGGCCTGCTCACCTGGCGCTTCAAGCTTGCCGAGGGCGGCTACGGCGTGAGCTCGGACATCCTCAGCCACTCGGTCTCACTCGCACATGCCCTGGCGGGCCCGATCACCGAGGTCGTGGGCATGCAGCACACCGTCATCACCGAGCGCCCCGTCCCGCAGGGTGCAGCGAGTCACTACGGCCGCGGCACGCCCGGTGACCCCACCGGTCCGGTGGAGAACGAGGACTTCGCGTCCATGCTGTGCCGCTTCGCCAGCGGCGCGACCGGCACGTTCGAGACCTCGCGCACGACCATCGGGCCGGAGAGCCAAAACGCCTTCGAGATCTACGGCACCAAAGGCGCTCTCGCGTGGAACTTCGAGCGGCTCAACGAGCTGCAGTACTACCGGCACGACCCTTCGAGCAAGGAGACCGGCTGGACGACGATCTTCGGCGGCGACCGCTTCCCCTTCCACGGCGCTTTCGTGCCGGGGCAGGCCAATGCGATCGGTTTCGAGGACATCGTCGCGACCGAGGACCTCGCGTTCCTGGAAGCCCTCGCGACCGGGGGCGACTTCTCGCCCGGCTTCCGCGAGGCCGTCGATATCGTCAGCGTGCAGCAGGCCCTCATCACCTCGTGGGACTCACGCCGGTGGGAGTCCGTCGTCGACCTGGGAGCACACGCATGAGGATCACCACCGCCGAGGCGATCGTCCGCTACCTCATCGCGCAGCGGGTGCTCGTGGAGACGGTGCCCGGACGCGAAGCCGAAGAAGCGCCCCTCTTCCCCGGCGTCTTCGCGATCTTCGGCCACGGCAATGTCACCAGCCTCGGGCACTCCCTCGAGATGCACCGTGATGCGCTGCCCGTCTGGCGCGGCCAAAACGAGCAGGGCATGGGTCTCGCCGCGGCGGCGTTCAGCAAGGCCAAGCGCCGCCAGCAGATCATGATCGCTACGTCATCCGTCGGCCCCGGCGCGACCAATATGGTCACGGCAGCCGGCATGGCCATGGCCAATCGCCTGCCGGTGCTCTTCATCGCCGGTGACACCTTCCACTCGCGACTGCCCGACCCGGTCCTCCAACAGGTCGAGCACTTCGGTACTCCCTCGATGACAGACAACGACTCCTTCCGCCCCGTGGTGCGCTTCTGGGACCGCATCACCGATCCGGCGCAGGTGCTCAGCGCGCTGCCTCAGGCGATCAGCGTCATGCGCGATCCGGGTGAGTGCGGGCCGGCGTTTCTCGGCCTGCCGCAGGATGTCGCAGCGATGGCCTACGACTTCCCCGAGGAGTTATTCGAAGAGCGTCTGCACGCCCCCATCCGTCCGCGAGCCGATCTCCGCGAGCTCGACCGTGCCGCAGCAGTGCTTCGAGCTGCGGAACGGCCGCTCATCATCGCCGGCGG
>CAJBMR010000472.1 GCA_903954205.1 uncultured bacterium
CAGCACGATCCGCATCGGTGGGCTCAACGCTGCCAGGCCGCTCGTCCAGATGATGATCAGCAAGCAGGGTCCGGGATCTGATACGTGGCGCGATCCGATGTCGGTGACTGCCGGCCAGGAACACTGCTGGTCGAATGCGAGCCAATCCGTGAAGGTACGCCTCTCCGCTGACGGCGCCTCTCTCACGGCCGTCGTGGGTTCGGGTCCGTGTTCATCCCTCGATCTCTCACGCGGCCAGACCTACGTCCGGTAGCCATCCCGGCTAGGGTCATGCGCATGCGAGCCCGCCCCATGATCCTGATCGCGTCAGCGGCCCTGCTCGCGGGCGCTCTCATCGCGCCGGTGGCGGCAGCGCAGCCGGGGGCGAGCACGGAGTCCGCGCAAGCCGCGGCGATCCGCGCGGACGACCCGGAGGTCACATTCATCGTCGGGCTGCCGCGCGATCGCAAGGCGCTTGATGCTGCAGCGGTCGAGCGCTCCACGCCCGGCAATCTGCTCTATCGCGATCATCCGTCGCTGCTGAACGCCGGCAAGGCGTACGGCGCGAAGTCGAAGGCCGTCACGCGACTGCGTAATGCTGCCCAGCCCCTGGGCATCGATGTGAGCATCGACAAGGGGCGCATCACCGCGCGTCTCACCGCGACGGTGAAGGAGTGGGAGAAGGCCTACGGCGCCCGGATGGTCATCACGCCGGCGACCATCGCTTCCCCCTACATCAGCTTCGCGATCATGGACGGCGACGTCTTCGCTGAGGCACCCGCACCCCTGGCGGGAGTTGTCGCCGAGATGCTCGCCTCCTACGCCGAGTACGACGCCACCGCCGACTCTCCCGGGGTGGATCCGGACACCGTGACGGAGCTCAGTGAACTCCTGGCATCCAAGGGCAGCCCCGAGTCGTGGCCACGCAACCTCGGCTCGATCCCGTCAGGCGTATGCAATGCACCGGCGGTCACTCAGAAAGCTGTCTACGTGCCTGCGCAGATCCAGCAGGCATACGGCACCCCAGCGCTCGCTGCCAAGGGGGTCCGAGGTGACGGTGCTCGATTGACGATCGTGTCCCTCGGCGGTGGCTACGACCCTGTCGATATCAAGGCGGCAGCGGAATGCTTCGGCTACACCCAGCCAGCTATCGACATCGTCACTGGGACCGGGGTGCCCGAGCCCTTTGTCAATGCTTCTGCCGAGACACACCTCGACCTCATCACCGCGTCATCAGTTCTGTCTCGGGCCCAGAGCCTCACGCTGCTCCAGATCGCCAATTCCGACCTCGGCTTCACCGATGCCTTCGCGCGCATGCTCGAGGGCACGCAGGTGCCTGATGCCGTCTCCATCTCCTACGGAGAGTGCGAGGTCGAGATCGGATCGCCCGAGATCGTCCAACTCAACGAAGACCTGCTGCGCATGGCCGCCATCGTGGGCACGTCGGTCGCCGTCTCGACCGGTGACAACGGATCGTCCGAGTGCGGTGCCACGGTCGCCGAGGAGACCGGCGAGCCCACCACGTCGTACCCGGCGACATCGCCGTGGGTCACCGCGGTCGGCGGCACACGCCTCGCACTGAAGCCGGACAACACGCGTCGCTCGGAGCGAGTGTGGAACGACATGCCCTACGCCGGTGGAATCGTGCCCGGCCCCGCGGGCGCGGGCGGCCCGAGCCTGATCTTCGATCGGCCATGGTGGCAGGCGGGTGCGACCGCAACCGGTCCCCGCACCGTGCCCGATATCGCCGTGCTCGGCGCAATGCGGCCGGGCTGGCCCATCGCCTACGGCGCGGATATCTACACCGTCGGCGGCACGAGTGGCGGCACGCCCTTCATCGCCGCACACCTTGCTGCGATGTCGGCCCGTCAGCGTGATCGGGGATTCCCGACGATCGGCTTCGCCAATGCCTGGCTCTATCAGGCAGCCGGAGCAACCAAGCCCGCGTTCTTTGACGTGATCGCAGGGTCGAATGGCGTGCAGCTCGTCGGTTGCTGCTCGGCCTACCGCGGCTACGACATGGCGAGCGGACTCGGCGCACCGATCATGGACGGGCTCTACGCGACTCTCCCGCGCCCTGCCGGCTGATCAGGCAGGCGCGGTCTCTGCACGTAGGGCCTCGACCCGCATGTCAAGGTCGGTGAGCTCGGCGTCGATTCGACCCCACAGGGCCGGATCTGTGTGGCCGCGCTCCTCGAGAAGCTCCTCGGCGAGAATCGACGATGCCGCCCCGATGATGTCGGTGATGACGGCCGCTGCCTGGACCGGATCCACGCGGTCGCCGGCTCGCTCCCAGAAGCCCGGTGTCTCCATCGTCGCAGCGGTCACCGCTGCGAGGGCTGCGGTCCTCTCCTTGAGCGCGCGCGACCGCGCCCGTGTGGAATCCCCTCCCGCCCGCACGATACTCGCGTAGTCCCGGAGGGCGTCGGTGGTCGCGTGCATGGCCGTTACTGCGGTCGCTCCCGTGCGCCGAGGACGCACGGATGCAACGAGCAGGACCCAGAGTCCTGCAAGCGCGGTGATGAGCAGGCGCGCGATGATGTCGTCGGCCGCTCCCTCGCCGGAGGCGTACTCGATGAGGATCACGAAACCAGTGATCCCGATGACGGCGAGCGGGTAGTTGGCGTTGAGGTAGGCGAGCACCAGGGCTCCGGTGAAGCCGACCGTGACGGTCAGGATGATGGCCTCGCCGGGCAACTCGCTGGCGATGACCAGAATCGCGCTCACCAGGATCAGCCCCACCATCGTCCCAGCGATGCGCATGGTCACGCGTGACACCGTGTTGGCGAGGTCCGGCTTCGCGATCCAAGCCACGGTGAGCGGCAGCCAATAGGCATGCGACACATCGATGATCACAGCGGCCAATGTCGCTCCGCCGAAGGCGATGGTCAGTCGGAGTGCGTGCTCGAACACCGCGTCTGACCAGTGCAGATGGGCGCGCAGGCGCGGCATGGCCGGCTCGGAGGTGCGGGGCGGCGAGACAATCTCGGCGCGCGGACCAAGGGGCCACGGAGAATCGAGGACAGCCACCGCTGATCCGATGGACTCAGCCGCGTCCTGCGCAAGGGTGGCGAGTCGGGAATCGGGTGCGCGCGCGGCCAGATCCTGCAGCGCAGCCAGGCGCTCCCGGGCGCGTGCCCGTCGGCGGCTCCCGGGCAGGCCGAGTGGCGCTGCGATCTCGTCGGCAATGGCGCCAGCCGCTGCGCTCAGGCGCGACGTGAGTTCGTTGACATACGCCGGGTCGATGGAGCGCTCCGAGATGAGCGCAAGCATGGCTAGCCGCGTGCGCTCTGCGTGCGAGAGCAGCCGGTTGGCCCACTCGCTCGACGCCCCCGCGCAACCTTCGTGGTCGATCAGGGTGTGGGCCGACAGTACGGCCGCCGCCACGGTGGGTGCAGCGAGCTCGAGACCGCGGCGCTGTGAGGCATCCTGTAGCTCGCGATAGGCGTGTGCGATGCCCGATCTCACCGCGCCGAGTCGACGTGGCGGCGTCAAGAGGAGATTGACGACGATGGTGATGGCACCACCGACGGCGAAGTACGTCGCGTCGAGTACGGCGATGTCGACGACCACGGGCGCACCGGCGTAGAGCGCGAAGAGCACCAACGTGAGCACGCCGATGAGTGCACCTCGGGGACCGAGTGCGCCTGCGTAGCCGCACACAGCCGCGATGACGAGGGCGACTGCCACGTGGGTCACGCCGTATTCGCTGACCAGTCCGCCGAGGAGGACTCCCAAGGAGGTCCACAGCGTCGCCCACAGCAAGCCCCTCAGGCGCACCCCGCGGGAGTCCGGACTATCGGCGATCGAGACGAAGAGCAGGCCGATGGAGATAGACAGGGCGACGTCAATCCGTCCGACGCCGAGCCCGACGAGGAGTGTGAGCGAGATGAGCAGACCCGTCCGTAGCCCGGCCACCCATTGCACGTTGGCCCGCTGCAGGCGAAGGCACGCGTGGAGGGCCTCCTCG
>CAJBMR010000473.1 GCA_903954205.1 uncultured bacterium
AGCATGCGGCCCTCGACCGCGCACTCGACGTAACTCGCTGCCGTGGCGTCGCCGCCTGCGGACATCGCGTGCTCGGCGTAGTCCAGGACGCGTACGTCGATGCCGTGCTGGGCGAGGGCGTCGCAGAAGGCCGCGACGGGACCGTTGCCGCGGCCGGTCAGCGGCACCTCGGTGCCGGAGTCGAAGAGCACGACATCGACGGACGTATCACCGTCGATATCGGACTCCTGCTTGACCGACTTGAGTGCGAATCGGCCCCAGGGGGCGGCCGGGTCGGGGAGGTATTCGGCCGAGAAGGACGACCACATCACCTCGGGCGACACCTCGCCGCCCTCCTCGTCGGTCATCCGCTGCACGACCTGGGAGAACTCGATCTGGAGCCGACGCGGCAACTCGAGTTTGTGCTCGGTGCGCATGATGTAGGCGACGCCGCCCTTGCCCGACTGGGAGTTGACGCGGATGACGGCCTCGTAGGTGCGGCCGACGTCCTTGGGGTCGATGGGCAGGTAGGGAACCTCCCAGCGGAAGTCGTCGACCGGCACGCCGGCGGCGGTGGCATCGATCTCCATATGGGACAGGCCCTTGTTGATGGCGTCCTGGTGCGAGCCGGAGAAGGCGGTGTAGACGAGATCGCCGCCGTAGGGGTGGCGCTCGTGCACGGGGATCTGGTTGCAGTACTCCACCGTGCGGCGAATGTCGTCGATGTCGCGCATGTCCAGCTGCGGGTCGATGCCCTGGCTGAACAGGTTCATGCCCAGTGTGACGAGGCAGACATTGCCGGTGCGCTCGCCATTGCCAAAGAGGCAGCCCTCGATGCGGTCGGCGCCGGCCATGTAGCCGAGCTCGGCTGCGGCGACGGCGGTGCCGCGGTCGTTGTGCGGGTGCAGTGAGAGCACGATGCTGTCGCGGCGGGCCAGATTGCGGTGCATCCACTCGATCGAGTCGGCGTAGACATTGGGGGTGGCCATCTCGACGGTCGCGGGCAGGTTGAGGATCACCTTGCGGTCGGGGGTGGGCTGCCACACCTCGGTGACGGCATCGCAGACCTCGACGGCGAACTCCAACTCGGTGCCGGTGTAGGACTCGGGGGAGTACTCGAAGTAGACCTCGGTCTCGTCGGCGATCTGCTCGGCGTACTTCTTGCACAGTTGGGCGCCGTGGACGGCGATGTCCTTGATGCCCTCCTTGTCGAGGCCGAAGACCACGCGGCGCTGCAGGGTCGAGGTGGAGTTGTAGAGGTGCACGATCGCCTGCTTAGCGCCGCGGATCGCCTCGAAGGTGCGCTCGATGAGATGCTCGCGCGACTGGGTGAGCACCTGGATAACGACGTCATCGGGGATCATGCCCTCCTCGATGAGCATGCGCACGAAGTCGAAGTCGGTCTGCGAGGCAGACGGGAAGCCGACCTCGATCTCCTTGAAGCCCATGGCGACGAGCAGCTCGAACATCCGCTTCTTGCGCGCGGGTGACATGGGGTCGATGAGGGCCTGGTTGCCGTCGCGCAGGTCGACGGCGCACCAGCGGGGCGCCTCGGTGATGACGGCCGCGGGCCAGGTGCGGTCGGGCAGGTCGACGGGGCGGTAGGCGGCGTAGCGCTGCCACGCCATGGGGCTTGGCTGCTGGGGATTGGTGTCGATGGTCATGTCGGTCTCCTCGTCAAGCGAAGGTGGGGACCGGCGCAGCAGAACTCACCGCGACGAGGGGGCCGGCGTGGGCCCCTACTGGGAGCCCCTAGGCCTCGTCGCGGCGACCAAGGAGGAGCCGCTGCGCTGACATTGGGATGAGGGTACCAGCCGAGTTGTCCCCAGGGCATCCCTCGCCCCGCCATCCCCAGGCGCACCTCGGTGGGGCCGGGCGTCTGTCCGGGCTGCCTACGTTCCGCGGGTCCATCTCGACTCCCTGGAGGTCCCCATGCGTACGCCGCTCCTTGCCCTCGCCGCTGCAGCCGTCGGCATCAGCCTGCTCGCCCCCGCACCCGCCCTGGCCGCCAAGCCCGGCCCCGACCTGCCGGAGGTCCGCACCGCCGTGGCCCTCGAGGTGAGCGGGTCGTGGTCCGGTCGCATCGGCTTCGGCCTGCACTCGCCCGGTGGCCAGTCACGCGCGCTGCGCCCGCTGCCCCTGGAGCTGGACCTCTCCCGCTCGGCGTGCGACCTCACCGGCTGCATGACGACTCGCCTGGTGCTCGATTCCACGGCGAGCGTCCCGGGCATGGAGCGCATTTCCGGAAGCCTCACGAGTGCCGCCCTCA
This sequence comes from uncultured bacterium, assembly GCA_903954205.1. Classification (GTDB taxonomy): domain Bacteria; phylum Actinomycetota; class Actinomycetes; order S36-B12; family S36-B12; genus Mxb001. The sequence goes on from CAJBMR010000473.1 coordinate 2,249, forward strand.
TGCGCTCTGCGATCGCCGTCACCGTCCAGCGCATCGTCGACGGCACGGTCGTCAATGAGCGGCCCGCAACGCTCACCCTAGAGGTCGTCGCCCGCAAGGCCGGCCCGCTGGTGAAGCGCACCACTCTCACGCAGGGCCCGGACGGCGAGGTCTTGTCGATCGCACGGACAGCTCCGATGCGCGCGACCGTCATGCTCGCCGACGACACCCTGTCCGCCACGGGTGAGGTCTCGCGGGTCCAGATCGTGGACTAGATCCCTCGGGATTTATGTACTACATTAAGGGTCATGGCTGGTTCGTTGTCCGCGACAGCGCGCGCAAGCACGGTGTCGCCGATGGCGACATGTGCCACGCCATTGCGCACTCAATCGTGGTCCTCGTGGTTGATCGGGGCCCGCGCGGGCGCGCCATTCATTTGGGAGCGAGTCCGTCAGGAAGATTGCTGGAAGTCGTGACGGTTGACGAGGGCGAGGGGAAGCTATTGATCATCCACGCGATGGCCATGCGCCCCAAGTTCATGCGATACCTGACGAGGTGGTGATACGTGGAATTTGATCTCAGAGGGTGGGTTTACCCCGGTAAGGCCACCGAGGAGCAACTGCAGGCCTGGGCAGATGAGGCTGAGGCTGGCTACGAGGATCACCAGCTGACGGTGGTTTACCGACGCGGGCGCCCGCCCCTGGGTCAAGGCCCCTCTCGCGTGGTCCAGGTCCGTCTCGACCCGGACCTCCACTCCGACCTCGAGGCACGTGTCGAGTCCGAGGGAGCCACAGCGAGCACCATCATGCGCGAGGCCCTGCGCCGCTACCTCGCCTCCTGAGGGTTCCCCGCTCCGACTAGCCTTCGGGCCATGGCGCGCACCCTCAACCTGGCCCTCATCCCCGGCGACGGCATCGGCACCGAGGTGGTGGTCGAGGCCCTCAAGGTCCTCGACGCCGGCAAGGGCGACATGACCGTCACCACCCAGGAGTACGACCTGGGCGCCCGGCTCTACAACCGCACCGGCGAGACCCTGCCGCCCGCGGTGCTCGAGGAGCTGCGCTCCTACGACGCGATCCTGCTCGGCGCCATCGGCGACCCGAGTGTGCCGCCGGGTGTGCTCGAGCGTGGTGTGCTGCTGCCGCTGCGCTTCGAGCTCGACCATCACGTCAACTACCGCCCGGTGAAGCTCTACCCCGGCGTCACTGGGCCGCTCGCCGGCAAGGGTCCGGCTGAGATCGACTTCGTCGTCTACCGCGAGGGCACCGAGGGCCCCTACGTCGGCGCCGGCGGCGTGCTGCGCAAGGGCACGCCGCAGGAGGTCGCGACCGAGGAGAGCATCAATACGGCGTACGGCGCGGAGCGCATCATCCGCGAGGCCTTCAACCGCGCGATGAAGCGGCGCAAGCACGTCACTCTCGTGCACAAGACCAACGTGCTCACCAATGCCGGCAGCCTGTGGAAGCGCACCTTCGACCGCGTGGCCGCGGAGTACCCGGACGTGAAGACCGACTACCAGCATGTGGACGCCGCGGCGATGTTCTTCATCACCCAGCCCGAGCGCTTCGACGTCGTCGTCACCGACAACCTCTTCGGCGACATCCTCACCGACATCGGCGCGGCGATCTGCGGGGGCATCGGTCTCGCGGCGAGCGGCAACCTCGACCCGAGCCGCAGCAACCCCAGCATGTTCGAGCCCGTGCACGGCTCGGCACCCGACATCGCCGGCCAGGGCAAGGCTGACCCCACTGCCACCGTGATGAGCCTGGCGCTCCTGCTCGATTTCGTCGGCGAGGAGGCCAAGGCCGCCCGGGTCGAGGCCGCGGTCGAGGCCGACCTCGCCT
>CAJBMR010000474.1 GCA_903954205.1 uncultured bacterium
CGAGTGCGGCGCGATCCCCTGCGAGACGATCGATGTGATCATCATCCTCGCGGGAGTCATCTGCCTCGTCTCGATGGGCGCCATCGCCTTCGTCCTGCGCAGCCGAGCCAACGCGCAGCGGGTCGGGGAGTTCGCCCAGGGTGCCCTCGGCAAGGTCTTCCGGCTCATCAAGCGCACGCCGCCCAACGTGGTCGAGAGTGTCGTCGGCTTCAATGACACGGCTGCGGAGATGGTGGGGACCCGTTGGGTGCCCATCACCATCACCAACATCCTGGCCCAGCTCACGCCGATGTTCGTCGTTCTCGCTGCGCTGCGCGGGGTGGGAGCTGACTCGGTCTCGGTGCTCGAGGTCTTCGCGGCATTCTCCGTGGCGCTCTTGCTCACGACAGTGCCGCTGGCACCCGGCGGCGCAGGCACCGTCGATGCGGCACTCATTGGAATGCTCGTGGCCTTCGGTGCGAGTTTCGAGCAGGCCGTCGCGGCCGATGTGATCTGGCGCGCCTTCTGCTTCCTGCCGCAGATGGTGCTCGGCTGGATGGCCGTGGGTTACTTCGCCATCCGCCAGCGCAAGGCCAAGCGCAAGTCTGCCGCGGCGGCCTGACGCGCTAGTGGGTCTCGCCTGAAGAGGCCATTTCCTTGTCGAGGCCTCGGCCAAAGATGAAGAGCGAGACCACCGTCCAGATCGCATATGCGATGAGGAGCGGGAGGTAACCGGCGTAGTTCTGGGAGAGGAAGCCGAAGATCAGCCACACGAGTGCCACGAGCACCCAGCCCCCGATGATGCCCGCCACCAGGTGCGACTTGGTGACCTCGTGCGTGCCCATGGCATCTCCCTCCCAGTCCTGGGATCCCTCTCCCTTGACCTGCCATTCAGCCTAGTGGGGGAGCGGGTGGCTCCCAGGGGGAGGTTCAACCGAACGGACGATGCGCTCACCGCGCGACCTCGGTCCCGAGGCCCCTACCGTCGGAGGATGTCGAGCCGACCCGTCATCGCCCTGGCCCTCGCGGGCACCGCACTTCTCGTTGCCGCCTGCTCGGCTGGTTCTGCCGACGCACCCACGGCCGCACCGAGCGATTCGTCTGCAGCGGCCGCTGTGTCAAGCGCGCCGGCCCCTGAGCCCAGTCCCAGTGCACCTGCGCCGACCGACGCGTCGACCCCCGCTGCGCCGAGCAAGCCGAGTGCCGCGGACATGGCCACGGATCGATTCGCGGACGCCGTGCTCGAGCAGCTCAAGATCGATTCAGCCGATACCTTCAGCGACCAGCTCATCACGATCGCTTTGAGTCCACTCATGCGCCAACTCGCCTCCACGGCTGACCTCACGACTCGCGTGGCATCCAGGGGCGACAAGGTGACACTCACGCTCGCAGGCACTGACGGCACGTGCATAGTGACGGTCACCGACAAGCCGCGGGCGCGCGGCGTGGCGTGCAAGCCCGTCTGAGCCGCTCAGCCCTCCACGCCGTAGCGGTGCAGCATCACGGCGACAACCGCCGCGTCGAGGCGTGATCCCGCCAGGGGCGGGCCACCATCCAGCACCTGACCCATGAGCAGCAGCGGGACGATCTCGCCCGTCTCGCCGTGCTCGGGTGGTGAGTAGTCGGGCACGTTGAGCAGATCCAGGCCGCATCGCTCGTAGAAGGAGATGCGTCGACGGTCCTCCTCTGCGTGCTCCCCTCTCGGTTCCTCCACGTCGAGAAGGAGGACTCTGATTCCCTCGGATTGCAGTGCGTCGCGCAGATGTGCGACCAGTTGTGTGCCCAGCCCGCGATCGCGACGGGCGGGGGTGACGGCGAGGTAGCGCACGAAAGCCATGTCCGTGTCGCCGAGCCTCCGGATGAGGGCCATGCCCACCGGAGTCGCGTCGACATCGACGAGCACGACTAAGCGCTCATCGTCGCGATGCTCGACGAGATCGGACCAGGGTGCACGCACGCTGGGTGGGAAAGATCCCTCGTAAAGGGCGCGCACGAGCGCTTCGTCAGCAGCCATGTAATCGCGCAGGTGGATCTCGCGCATCTGACTCCCTCTCGCGTCGTCCCCGGTCATGTCAGCCACGATCCTGTGTCGGCGTCCCAGGTCTTCCCGGCGATGAGCTCCGGCTTGGCGACGCGCTCGGAAGGAGTGCGGGGGAGGTCACCGCGGACCTCCCAGAAGCGCGGCACCTTGAAGCGCGCGATCCGCTCAGCGCAGTAGGGGCCGAGGTCAGCAGCGGCCTGCTCGGCATCACGCGGATCGGTGAGCACCAGGTAGGCCTTGACCTCCTCGCCGCGGATGTCGTCGGGTACGCCGACAACCGCTGCCATGCGCACGGCTGGGTGAGAGAGCAGGGAG
>CAJBMR010000475.1 GCA_903954205.1 uncultured bacterium
CGCGATGCAGGCGGGCGTGCCCATCGTGCCGGTCGTCATCCGCAACGCCGGCGAACTCATGCCCTCGCATGGCGTCTTGATCTCATCCGGAACCCTTGATGTCGCGGTGCTGCCACCGGTCCAGACGAAGAACTGGCAGCGCGACGACATCGACCACGAGGTCGAGCGCGTGCGCGGGATGTATCTGGAGACGCTGGCGCACTGGCCCAACTAGGCGCAGCTCCGTCAGCTGGGATGGATCAGCGTCATCCCGGGCGGCTGGTCAGCGGTGCCGATGAGCGCGAAAGCGGCGGGCACATCGGCCAGGCTGATGATGCGGCCGACTAGCAAGTCGGGTCGAATTCGGCCGGAGGCGACGAGTGCCAGCAACTCCGGGTAGTCGTGCGCTGCGAGGCCGTGACTGCCGAGGATCTCCAGCTCGCGTGAGACGACGCGATGCATGGGAACGGGCTCCGTCGCCGTGCCCTGGGGTAGCAGGCCCACCTGGACGTGGCGGCCGCGCGGACGCAGGCTCTCGATCGAAGTCCGGCACGTGAGGGAGTCACCGATCGCGTCGATGGACAGGTGCGGACCACCCGAGGTGGTGTCGCGAAGTGCGTCGAGGAGGTCCGGGCCAGGCTCCAGGGCCATGGCAGCGCCCATCTGGATCGCGGCCTCACGGGCGCCTGCCGACGGATCGACCACTGTGACGCGTGCTCCGAGCGCTCTGCCGATCATGACGGCTGCCAGGCCCACCCCGCCGGCGCCGTGCACCACGACCTCCTCGCCTGCGGCGCAGCGCCCGATGGTGGCCACCGCCCGGTACGCCGTAGCGACGCGACAGCCAAGGGACGCGGCTATGTCGAAAGAGATGTCATGGGGCAGCTTGACGAGATTGACGTCGGCGGCGGGGAGGGCGACGTACTCGGCGAAGCCGCCCCATCCGTCGAAGCCGGGCTGCCACTGCTGCGGGCACACCTGGTGATTGCCCGACTCGCAGACGAGGCACTGTCCGCAAGCGCACACGAAGGGCACGGCTACCCGGTCACCGACGCGCCATCGCGTGACGTCCGTGCCAACGGCAGCGATCGTTCCCGCGAACTCGTGGCCGGGGACATGAGGAAACTCAGACACGTTGTCGTGACCGTGCCAGGCATGCCAGTCGCTGCGGCAGAGGCCGGCTGATTCGACTGCGAGGACGACGCCATCGGGTGGCGGCGTGGGATTGGGTACTTCGGCTAGGCGCCAGGGTGATCCGATGGAGTCGTAGACGACGGCGCGCATGGGCGCACACTAGATGAGGAATTCGCGGGACACCGACCGCACTGCCCTGTTGACTACCCGAATGGCTGAAGATGCGAAGCATCCCCAGGTCCAGCCCGGGCTCGAAGCTAATTCGATTGGCTTCGTCGAGGCGATCTCCATTGGTCTCAACGCCACATCTCCGGCCTACTCCCTGGCCGCTGTGCTTGGCCCGATCGTCGTCCTCGTCGGAGTCGCTGCCCCAGGCGTGCTCTTCGCGTCCTTCATCCCGATGCTGCTCATCGCGAGCGCGTTCTACTTCCTCAACCGCGTAGACCCCGACTGCGGCACGACGTTTTCCTGGGTGACAAGGGCCATGGGGCCATGGTTCGGCTGGATGGGTGGCTGGGCGATCGCCATGACGGGCGTGCTCGTCGTCGGCTCCCTGGCCGATGTCGGCGTCAAGTTCACCCTGCTCATGTTTGGCCAAGATGAGCTCGCGGCGAATCAGACGCTCGTCATGGTGCTCGCTGTCGGCCTCATCCTGCTCATGACATGGATCTGCGTCATCGGCACCGAACTCTCTGGTCGCGTGCAAACCGTGCTCAACATCGCCCAGGTTGTCGCGCTCATCATCTTCGCTCTCGTCGCCATCATCCGCGGTGCGACGGGCAATGGTCTTCCCGGAGCCGAGATGCCGACGCTTGAGTGGCTCAACCCGTTTGCAGCAGGAACCGCGGCACTCTCCGCGGGGCTACTCCTTGGCGTCTTCGCATATTGGGGTTGGGAGTCGGCCGTCAACCTCAATGAGGAGACGACCGACTCAAGCAGCACTCCGGGCCGGGCCGCGATCGTCTCGACGTTCATCCTGCTGGCGACCTACCTCGGCGTCGCCATCGCTGTCCTCATGCTGGTCGGGCCGGCCTTCCTCACGAAGAACGCGGGAGAGGAGGAGATGGTCTTCGCCCTCATCGCGCGCGAGGCGCTGGGTGGATGGGGCTGGATCGTGCTGTTGGCTGTGGCCATGTCCGCTGTGGCGTCGACGCAGACGACGATCATCCCCGCCTCGCGTACCGCGCTTTCCATGGCGCGCCGCACGGCGATCCCCGCCTACTTCGGTCAGGTCTCGAGCAAGCACCGCACCCCGGCTGTGTCGACGTGGTGGGTCGCCATCGTGGCCATCGTCTGGTACGTCGTGGTGAGCCTCATCAGCGAGAACGCCCTCTTGGACTCGCTGACGGCACTATCGCTGCTTATCGCCTTCTACTACTCCCTGACCGGGATCGCTTGCGCTGTCTACTACCGGAAACTCCTGTTGACGAGTGTGAAGTCCTTCTTCCTCATCGGACTTGGCCCCGTGATCGGGGCGGTATTGCTGATTTGGCTTCTCGGCCTGTCGGTGGTTGAGATGTCCAACCCGGAGAACTCCTACGGCGGTGTCTCGTGGTTCGGCCTCGGACCGCCACTCGTGATCGGGATCTTCCTCTTCGTCCTCGGACTTGTCTTCATGGTCATTTCGCGCATCGTCGATACAGCCTTCTGGAAGGAGCGCCCCAGCGTGGTGAATCCGGATCTGGTGCCTGCCTCTGAAGGAGGAGATGAGCGATGAGCCTGGCGGTGGGTTACAACGGCGGAGAGAGCGCGCGCCATGCGCTTCAGGCAGCCATCGCACTCGCGCGCGATCTTGAGGAGACGCTGCTTGTCGTCTGCGGTGTCGCGCCTGCCGGTGGCATGGGTGAGGAGTACGACATCACCGAGGAGGCGATCGTTGAGGAACTCGCTCCGGCCGTCAATGAGGCGGTGATGATGGCTCGCGAGGCCGGCGTTGACGCGGAGGGGATTCTGGTCGATGCGGATCCGGTCGGAGCCCTCGAAACGATCATGGAGGAGCGCAGGCCTCGCATGCTTGTCGTGGGTTACGGAGAGTCGGGGCGTATCCGTGCGGCGCTCTTCGGTGCTGTGGCCCCCAAGCTCGTGGAGAGATCCGATGTTCCCGTGCTTGTCGTGCCTTAGGCACACGTGGGGAGTCGTGCCGCGCGCCTACGGGCACGCCCGCCTCGTGTGCCCGTGATGTAGGGAACCCGTCCGGGGTGAGCGCCGTCACCCTCCCTGGGGGCCGCGCTCAGCGGACTTCGAGTGGGAGAGGACTCTGGAAGCATGCTCGCCTCGACGCCGCCTAAAGGCATGCGCACGACTGTGCGTACGCCGGGCACGCTCGTGCGCGATATCTCCCGCTCCATACAGAAGGCCCTCGACAGCGCTGTCCGTCGCGCGCCGGAAGGCTCGTTGACTCAGCGACTGCTCCGAAGTGCTGCCCGCTCCTGGGCGACGGCCTGGCTCATCGGGATCACCGCGATTGCCGCCTGCACCGCGTGGGTCGCCGCACTGCTGCTCGACATCGAGGCGCCCGTGCCGGCGGCGGCGGGTGCCGTGATCACCGTGGCCCTCTCGCTCAATCGATCCATGCGGACGGGCCTGTCACTCGTGGGTGCGACTGCCGCCGCGCTCCTCGTTGCCTTCGCTCTCTACCAGTGGTGGGGCCTGCACGTCTGGACCGTCGGCGTACTCGTCATCGTTTCCCTCATCATCGGCCGTCTGTTGCGCCTCGGCCCCGAGGGTTCGCTCCAGATTCCCGTCACGGCGCTCTTCGTCTACTTCCTGGGCGAGGCCCTCACCAATGACGTCATCGTCACGAGGATCGTCGCGACCCTTCTCGGTGTGGCTATCGGTCTCGCCTTCTCGTTCGTCGCTCATCCCGAGCGCCCCGAGGAGCGCATGACGGAGCAGCTCTCGGAGATCGGTGGACGCCTAGGTGCCCTGCTCGTCGCCATGGGACATGTCTCGGGGGATCGGCTGACCCGCCGGCAGGCGACCGAGTGGCTCACCGAAGCCCGCGCGCTCGCGGTCGAGACACGCCACCTGGGCGGGGAGATCGAGGAGCTCGGCTTGGGCCGACGCTTCAGCGTGGGAAGCGAGCGGGCCGTGGGTCGCGCGATCCTTGACCAGTACTCCCTCCTCCAGCAGACCAGCGACCACGTCAATTCGATTGCCCGCGGTCTCTTCGACGCCACTTCGCGGGGTTCGGTGCGACTCCCCGAAGGGGTCGGCCAGATGCTGTCCTCTACCGGTGAAGCCCTGTCGGTGCATGCCGACTCGATGGAGCGGGCGCTGACGGACGGCGACCCCGCGACGGGAGTCCTCGCGGCGCTTGAGGTGGTCGAGGAGGAGCGCAGTCGCTCCGTCGCCGAACTCAAGGAGATGGACGACACCGGCGCACTTCTGCTGGGTGGATCCCTTGTCAGTGAGGTCGATCAGATGGCCAAGCGCCTCGCGGGCACCAACGGCCGCTAACGCAGGAGGCGACCGTGGCGATGTCGTGTCACCGAGATCGCCTGCTCCTTGAGCCAGTGCGGCAACTCCACGTCACCAACGTCGGACACCGGCTGACGGTCCACTGCGACACCGGCCGAATGCGCCGCAGCAAGTAGCCCATCGGATGCAGGCGCAAGCAGGCGTAGACGTTCGACATTCATCACTGCGAGACGTGCCGCCAACTCCTCGTCGCTCTCCGTGCTCGGATCCGACCAGATCACGGGCGTCCGGGTCGTCTGTGCCGCAAGCATGGCCACGTCGTACGCCGACCCCGATCTCTCGGCGCGTACGACGACACCGTCAAGCGGGTGGTGTCGCAGGATGTTGCTTTCGGAGCGTAGGCCGCTCGGGTCGGTGTCAACGCCGAATCGGCTGGCCCACGCATCATCGAATGACTGATGGGCCCGGTCAACATCGAGATCGCGCGGCTCCCAGGTGCCGTAGCTGTGCAGGTGACTCGGGCCACCGGGCTTGGCACCTCCGCCGATGGAGGAGCGCTTCCATCCGCCGAAGGGCTGGCGCTGCACGATGGCACCGGTGATGTGGCGGTTGACGTAGGCGTTGCCGACCTGAACCCGCTGGAGCCACGTGTCGATCTCCTTGGGGTCGAGGCTGTGCAGGCCACCGGTGAGGCCGTACTCCGGGGCGTTCTGGATCTCGATCGCCTCGTCGAGATCGCGTGCGCGCACGATCCCGAGGACGGGTCCGAAGCATTCGGTGACGTGGAACCACGCACCGGGCTGCACGCCCCAGATCACGCCCGGTGACCACAGGCGCGTATCCCCGCACTGCTGCGGCTCCACGAGCCAGGTCTCACCGGGGGAGAGCTCGGTGAGGGCGCGCGCGAGCGGGCCGCTTGGCGGGTTGATGACCGGCCCCATAATTGTCGCGGGATCGTTGGCCCAGCCGACGCGCAGCGAGCGCACCACATCGGCCAGGCGACGCTTGAACGACGGGTCGTCGTAGACGCTCGCCTCGACGATCGCCAGCGATGCCGCCGAGCACTTCTGGCCCGCGTGACCAAAGGCCGACTTCACGAGGTCCTTGATGGCGAGGTCGATGTCGGCGGCGGCCGTGATGATGAGGGAGTTCTTGCCGCTGGTCTCCGCGCGCAGGCGCAGGTCGGGTCGCCAGCCGAGGAAGAGATCGGCGGTGGCGAGCGACCCGGTGAGCACGACCTCGCTCACACCAGGATGCGTCACGAGGTGCTTGCCCACTTCGTCGTCAGGGGTGGCCACGAGTTGCACGAGGTCGGGATCCACGCCCGCCTCGTGCAACTGACGGACAAGCAGTGCGCCGACCGCGCGCGCCTCGGGCGCGGGCTTCAGGATCGCGGCGCTGCCCGCGGCGAGTGCGTGCACGAGCCCGGAGGCGGGGATCGCGTAGGGGAAGTTCCAGGGCCCTGCGACGAGCACCACCTCGTGCGGCTGCCAGTCGAGTTGCTCGGCCAGTCGCTCGTGCTGCAACGTCAAGTGAGC